>CAXYUU010000340.1:0-4226 GCA_964292015.1 uncultured Acetobacteroides sp. | reverse complement strand
TTATAAAATATGATGTATCAAGTCTTTTTTGTGCATCCTTACACCATCTAGAAGTTTGTTCATATCTTAATTTTTCAGTAGAGTTTCCCCTGTTGGGCTGAGGCTGTGCCTCAGCCGAATATATCCAAGCAGGCTTATGCCTGCACTATATGAAGGTCTTCCACATAAAGTCTACCGGAATTATATCAAGCAGGCTTTCCATACCCTACTCCCCGTAGTTTAATCCAGCGCACAGAGCTAGGCGAAGTAGCGGGTCTCGAACCGCAGCTAATGTAGCAAAGAAATGTAACGGTTAGGCAGGTGAGTTCAATTAATGAAAGTGGCAACCAAGCACGTTGCACAAGCACCCCACTGGCAAACCCGCTATGCATGTACAATGGAACCGAGGCGCTGCTAGATTGCCGGGCTGAAACATTCACCCGCTACTTGATTCGATCTTGTCTGTGCCAGTCAACCACACCGCCAGCATCCCGTTTGGCAAAAGCGTTATAAGATCATCACCCCGTAAAAGCAAAAAGAGCAATAGACCAAATGCCCTACCGCTCTTTCAAAAAGATAGAAATAGAAAACAGAACCGCGTAAAAAAACGAAAGAGGACCGATTCTCATCGTCCTCTCGTCTCCTAGCTCAACAAATGTGTCTTAACCAATATTCTAACATATGAAAACGAACTAAGTAGTATCGTAATGGCTATCGCCGTGCTTTCAACTTGTAAACTTTAAGGGGGTGGGGGCTATAATTAGAATACAAACTTACGACATGCTACCATCAAATTGCAACGCCATCATTTGAACCTCTTGCACCAGCCAATCCTCATTAAATTTCGATTCGAAAATAGATAAAAATAGTTCATCAATGCTTTTAGTTAACAATGTTTAACGCCAAAAAACATTACACATTTCCACCTTCCTGGTGTTTTTAGCTTACATATCCCAACCGGTAGGTAACGATTATACGTAAGTAAAAAAGAAGAGCAACCGCTACACCAGCACAGCAACACACCTCACCTCCATCGGAATAGCGCTGCACCACACAATTTGCAGGCACATCGCGCAATTACAAGCTCACAACAAATGCCCCCTTTTTACCCACAATATGAAACGGAATATGCTGCTGCAAACATTTGCGCTCCCACGCTTCAGCCAAATATTCCGGCGCCGATCCGTCTACCACCACCACTTTGGGATGGATATACCTAAGCAGCTCCTCGGGTTTACCCCTTGTTTTCCGACATACGATAAGGTAGTCGACATCTATTTCGCCTCCCGTTGTCCTTTTCTTGGCAATTGGCCTTGCGGATATGTAGATGGTCTTACCCCTAAACGAACACCATCCACGATAATACGTAATGGGATGCTCGCTTACGCTATCGGTAAGGTTGAAAAACCTCACCTCGCTGGAGGCTAGCCTCCCCCACTTTAGCAGCGACTGATCCATAAACTTGTAGCTGTACCCATCGCGAACCGAATCGCAAAGGCAGTAGCTACGCTCGCTATCGCTCAGCAGAAATGCCGTGCCCCCTCGCACAGCATAAACCACCATGAGCGGCGTCCTCTCCTTAACCTTAAAATAGGCGCTGCCTGTAGCTACGCAAAGCATCAGCGTAAGCGAAAGCAGTATTAGCGTTGCCTTTCGGTAGAGCGCAAATACAACTACCAGCATAAACGACACAAACAGGAGTAGCATCTGCCATCGCTCGATGTACAGGCTCGACAGTACCGCACCTGGGATATGCTCTATAAACCAAACCGAGCGGTTGGTAAGCTTCAAAAGCCAAACAAGCGCAAGGGCAAGGTAGTGTGCCCCCCAGCTCCACCACGAAATGGCCAACAAAAGGAGGCCGCCATATATAATTACGGTTGTAAGCGGAATAAGGATAATATTGGTGAGCAGGAAGATTAGCGGAAACTGGTGAAAGTAGTACAGGATAAGCGGCAGGGTAAGTATTTGTGCCGCTAACGATACGGCAACCAAATCGTATCCCCATCTAAGAATGGTAGGATACGGAGCCCACCTCTTAAAAAATGGGTAAAAAAGCAGTATCGATATAACGGCGGCATATGAAAGTAGAAAACCGACATCGTAGAGGTAGAATGGATTATAAATAAGTAGCGTAGTAAACGAAGCAGCTACTAGGTTGTAGATGTTGTAGCTTCGGTTAATTGTTTTACCCACCAAAATAAAGGTAAACATCACCGTTGCCCTAACAATCGACGGGGAGAACCCGGCAACAAAGGTAAAAATCCATAGCGCAAGCAGGATGATTACATTTTGGATAACACGCCCCCATCGCCCTCGCATAAAGAAGAGGAGCCAAACCAGCACCATGTAGTAAAGGGCAACGTGCATGCCCGATACCGCTAGGATGTGCATGGCCCCCACGTTGGCATACATTGTTTTAAGATCGCCATCGAGGAACTGCTTATCGCCAATCATCAAGGCAAGAATCACGCCCAGCTCATCGCCCCTAAAGCCAAACCGCTCGAAGGTTTGCAAGGTGTAGCGTTGCAGAAAGTAGGCTAGCCGCAGGTGTGCCCCTACCTTAACCCTACCAATCTCCAGCAGGCCACCCTTCGGAATAAATACCGACGAGTAAATACCCTGCCGGGCATAGTACTCCTTAAAGCTAAACTCGTAGGGGTTCTTAGGAGGATCGATGCTGGAAACCTTAGCCCTTGCCCGCAGAATACTGGCAAAGGTGGGAACTAACGAGTCGCGGCTATAGGCAACCGCCTTTGTGCCAACCAACCTCGTTAAGCTTGGCGGAGCAGCTACCACCACCGAAGTCCATCGGCATCCGTACCTTGTTTTGATGGGGTTATCATCCACCCGAAGGGTGATAAATGTCGCATCTACCGGGGCAACCTCAACAACGTCTAACTTTCGCAGCCCGGTATAGGTAGCACCTATCGAAAAAAACAGGAGAAGAGCGCCTGCTCCAAAAATCCAGCGCCGGCTATACCGTAGCGATCGAAATCCCCAGAGCATAAAAATTAGCGCAAACGGAGATAGAAGTATCCAGTAATACCATCCTATATTAAGCTCCGTGGCAAAGGCGATGCCAAGGCTAAGGCCAACGGCCAGCTTAAGAATGGGGAGTAAACGCAAAGGCTCAACAAGGGCTCTCATTACGCAAGTGTAGAGTGTTTTACAAATGTCGCATCGAACCCAAATTAAGGAAAAAAGCCGAGAACCAACAGGGGTTCTCGGCTTTTTAAGCGGTTAAAGATGGGGTTAACGGTACTCGTCCCAGCTCTTTATTTTAAGATCATCCATGGTGTACGTGCAGATGGCGTACACAAAAGCACTCGCCAAACGCGCGTTGGTAATAAGCGGGATGTTGAAATCGATAGCGCTACGGCGGATGGTGTAGTCGTTTGCCAGCTCCGACTTGCTTAGGTTTTTGGGGATGTTAATTACCAAATCGATCTTCTTTTCGCGAAGATAGTCGAGCGTATTTGGTTGAGCATCCTCGTCGGGCCAGTGTAGGACGGTAGCCATAATGCCGTTGTCCTTTAGGAACTGAGCCGAACCAGCGGTTGCAAAAAGGTTGTACCCCTTTTCGCTAAGCATTCGGGCGCTGTTCAACAGCTCGATCTTCGAACGGGCATCTCCGGTAGATAGCAGGATGTTCTTTTTAGGAACCCTGTACCCTACCGATAGCATCGCCTTCAGAAGCGTTTCGTAGTAGTTCTCGCCAATACATCCCACCTCGCCTGTCGAGGCCATGTCGACACCCAAAACGGGGTCGGCCTTAGAGAGGCGCGAGAATGAGAACTGCGACGCTTTGACACCAATGTAGTCGAGTTCGAAAATCGATTTGCTTGGACGTTGAACCTCCATGCCAAGCATCACCTTTGTGGCCAGCTCGATGAAGTTTACCTTTAGCACCTTAGACACGAAAGGAAAGCTTCGCGAGGCACGCAGGTTACACTCAATTACCTTTATATCGTTATCCTTAGCAAGGAACTGCATGTTGAAAGGACCCGTGATGTTGAGCTCCTTGGCCAGCTCGCGCGCAATCTTCTTGACACGTCGGGCGGTTTCGATATAGATCTTCTGGGCAGGGAATACCATGGTAGCATCGCCCGAGTGCACACCCGCAAACTCGATATGCTCGCTGATGGCGTAGGCAATTACCTCCCCCTTGTTGGCCACCGCATCTATCTCCAACTCCTTGGCGTTTTCTATAAACTCGGTAACCACTACCGGATACTCCTTACATA
>CAXYUU010000339.1:0-4242 GCA_964292015.1 uncultured Acetobacteroides sp. | reverse complement strand
CACCTGTTCGATTACGTCACGAACGCAGCCCTTTCCTCCCGGGCGATCGGAAATATAGCGCGACGCCTCCTTAACTTCGGGAACGGCATCGGCAGGACAGGTAGGCATTCCGGCAATACGTAGCACGCACAGGTCGGGGATGTCGTCGCCCATGTAAAGAATGTCGTCGGCCCGAAGATCGTACTTAAAGCAGAAGTCCGTAAAATCGTTGAGCTTATCGTGCGAGCCAAGGTAGATATCGGTAATACCAAGGCTGTTAAAGCGTGGACGCATCGAATCGCCATTACCACCCGAGATGATGGCAACGGGAAAGCCCAGCTTCACGGCCAGCTGAATGGCGTATCCGTCGCGGGTATTTTGGGTGCGAAGCATCTCCCCACTTGGATGGATAAATACCGAACCATCGGTAAAAACACCGTCTATATCAAAGGCAAACGCCTTTACCTTACGTAAATCTTCCTTGAAATTGGCCATCTTAAAAAGTAGTATTCTTTGTGGCTGAAAGATAGAAATAATAATAGAACGATGGTACAGGTATTAGGGCGCACGGTAACGTTAAAGAGGCTTGCTGAATTTTTCACTGGCAAGAGTTGCATACTATCCTAACGTATTCGCCCTTTAGGGAATTGAAAATAGTAAAATCCAGATGCTACTACTGCACCGCCCCTTAGCGATTTGAATCAGCTGGAGCTTACCTCTTTAGCTTCACCCCTTTACCGTCTAGCCTCCGTCACCCTCCGTTTAACAGCTTAAACAGCTTCGTTTAACGCACTATCCGCCACCCTCCAGTAAGGCGTGACTAAATATTTTCCGTAAAAACCAAGTACAATGCGAAGGGTACGTACTCTCCATACGTAAAGCCACAGGACTGCTGATGAAACAAGGCGGGAGAACACTCCCAACTTGTCGAATAGCTCCGCCAACATTTAGCTCCACCCTATTCGTAGTATAGTCGGAGCATAGTAAAAAAATAGGCAGCCCTACGAGCGGAGAAAATAAAGGAAACAGCTCAGTACCATGAATGGGATCACGACGCACAAGTTAACCGCTACGAAGTAGCGACATTTGAATAACCGTGGGTTTCAACCCACGGGAAATGAAGATAATCAACACCAGCCCCAGAAGGGGTTGAACCAGATATGTGACAGATTAAATTGAACACAAACAGACTCGAGAAGATTGAATCCAATGCTAGTAGAATGGACGAGACTGCTAATTTGCGAAGAGGGTCAGCCCCCCCTTCGGGGCTGAATTTAAGTGTTGGGTTTACTTCCACGGGCTAAAGCCCGTGGTTATTCATATTTAGCGACTTCGTAGCATTTAACTCGTAACTTATGACCATATCATGGTACTAAGTAGTTACAAATAAAGGCACTCAAGCGTTGTCCTTTGAAAATAGTAAAACAATACGAGCATAAGCTCATACAACTACAGAACAAAAAAAAGGACAACATCACAGAGCAAATGAATAGCTTACACCGACAGCGAACCAGGAATACCGACAAGATTTCATAGCCCGCAATTGAATTACCCTCCCTCATTTATCGTCTAGTTTCTACCATTCGTCGATATTTTGTTGGTATAAGGCGCCATTATAGTCAACTTTGTAGAACAGTAATTATTAAAAAACCAACGTATGTATTACATTCGGTACATCTTTTTTGCGCTACTAGTCACCATTACCCTACAGCTTAGCGCCCAAGAGAAGTACACCCTCAGCGGGTACTTAAAGGACAAGAAGAACGGGGAGACGCTCATTGGGGCAACCGTCTATATTAAGGAGATAAAAAAGGGAATCGTTACCAACCCATACGGCTTCTACTCCATTTCGCTGCCAAAGGGCGAATACACGGTGAACCTTACCTTCGTAGGGTACAATAAGCTGGAGAAAAAGGTATCGCTCCAATCCAACACCACCCTCACCGAAGAGCTCGAAAGCGAAAATGTACAGATAGAACAGGTGGTAATTACCAGCACCCGAAAGGACGACAACCTGAGTCGAACACAAATGGGAATGGCCAAGATAGATCCCCGACAGCTCAGCTCGCTTCCCGTACTGATGGGCGAATCGGACATCATGAAATCGATACAGCTGATGCCCGGTGTGCAAACCGCAAGCGAAGGGTCGAGCGGATTTTCGGTTCGTGGAGGATCAACCGACCAAAACCTCATACTACTCGACGAGGCACCGGTATACAACGCCTCGCACCTGCTAGGCTTCTTCTCGGTATTCAACTCCGATGCCATCAAGGAGGCTACCCTCTACAAGGGCGACATTCCGGCAGCCAACGGGGGACGGCTTTCGTCGCTTCTCGACATCCGAATGAAGGATGGAAATAAGAAGGAGTTTCATACCTCGGGAGGCATTGGTATTATATCAAGCCGCCTTACGGTAGAGGGGCCAATTAAGAAGGATAAGGGCTCGTTTATCATATCGGCACGTCGTACCTATGCCGATATGTTTCTTAAGTTCGCCAAGGATACGACCATGCGCCAGAACAAGCTCTACTTCTACGATATTAACGCAAAGGGCAACTACGAAATTAACGCCAACAACCGGCTGTTCGTTTCGGCCTACTTTGGGCGCGATGTTACCGGCTTCGGCGACGACTTTTCGTTCAACTGGGGGAACTCTACCGTTACCACCCGCTGGAACCACGTTTTCAACAGCAAGGTATTCTCCAACCTCACCCTTATCTACTCCAACTACCAGTACGACCTGGGCAACTCGAATGCCAAGCCTACCTTTAAGTGGCGTTCTAACCTCGAAGATGTTGGGTTAAAGTACGACTTCACCTTTTACCAGGGCACCAGCAATACCATTAAGTTTGGCGTTTCCAGCACGCTCCACTTCATACAGCCGGGCAAGTTCAAGGTCGACGACCAGAAAAGCGACTTTCAGGTTACCGACAATAGGGCTATCGAAAATGCCGCATACCTACTCAACGAGCAAAAGATTGGCGAACAGCTAACCCTTAACTACGGACTTCGCCTATCGTCGTTCCACAATATGGGCCCAGCCACCACCTATACCATAGACCCAAAAACCTACCAGGTTACCGACACGGTAACGTACGGCAAGAATAACATCTACCACACCTCGTTTGGACTGGAACCCCGTTTCAGCGCCAACTACCGGATCAACGAAAGATCGTCGGTAAAAGCCGCCTATAGCCGCACACGCCAGTACCTACAGCTGGCATCCAACTCGGCCGCCGGTTCGCCCCTCGATGTTTGGTTTCCGGCATCAGGTTACGTTAAACCACAAATATCCGATCAGGTTGGGGTGGGCTACTTCCGTAACTTTAAGGATAACACCTACGAGGTATCGGTCGAGGGCTTTTACAAGTGGATGGATAACCAAATCGACTTCAAGGATAATGCAGATCTGCTGCTGAATAACCAGCTCGAAAAGGAGCTTCGATTTGGTACGGCCAAGTCGTACGGTATCGAGATTTTGGCCCGTAAGAATAGCGGCTTGCTTACCGGATGGATTAGCTACACCCTTTCGAAAGCTACACGTAAATTCCCCGACATCAACCAGGGAAGATCCTACAACGCCAACTACGACCATCCCAACAACATAAGCGTGGTGCTTACCTACAAGCTAACCAAGCGAACCGACTTCACCACATCGTGGGTGTACTACAGCGGAACGCCCATTTCGTACCCCACCATGCGCTTTAGTCATGGCAACATGAATCTACCTATCTACGGAGCCAAGAATGGTTCACGCCTACCCGACTACCACCGCTTGGATCTTTCGCTTACGGTAAAGAACAAGAGAAAACCGGGTCAACGTTGGGAAAGCGAATGGAACTTTGCCGTTTACAACGCCTACAACCGCGGTAATGCCTACTCGGTATACTTCGAAACCGACAAAAAGGATCAGTCAAAAATCGACACCTATAAAATGGTGATGTTCCCAATTATCCCATCGGTAACCTACAACTTTAAATTCTAACAACCATAAGAAAACTCATCCTACTTATAGCCATCGCTTCCATCTTCCCCAGCTGGAAAAAGGAGTGCGATCTCGATCTTAACGGTGAGAATCAAAGCCTACTCGTTGTCGAAGGGATGATTACCGATCAAAACGAACCACAGGTAATATCACTTATCCGAACGGTTGGATACCTTAAACAGGAAAAGCCAAAGGCGGTAGAGAATGCCTCCGTAAACATTAATGTCGATGGGCAAACCATTTTGTTTACTCAAAAGGAACCGGGCAAGTACTATGCA
>CAXYUU010000338.1:0-4252 GCA_964292015.1 uncultured Acetobacteroides sp. | reverse complement strand
CCGAGGAGATGCTCGGTAATTTGCGATAAGTCAAAAAAATAGAAGAAGACTTGCTGTTAAGGAGTACCAGAAGTAATTATCTAGGAGAGTGAGCCAGAACATTTCCGGGTTTATAACCCGGGGTAGCTATCACCGATGCATTTACAAGGGCAATGTGGTTGAATAGCCTTCATAGAATGCCGGTTCGCCACTCCCGAGGTATATGTCCATAATAAATACCAAAAGCCCAACGCACCGAGGTACGTTGGGCTTTTGGTATATGGTGGAATATTTCTTTCTACTAGCGGAAGGTAAACCCGAAACCTGCGGTGTACATCGAGGTACCTGCGTAGGTGTAGTCGCCAAATAGCATAAACACGGCCAGCTTCACACGTAGACCGGCGTTGAACATCATTCCGGTAGAGGAGTAGTCAAGATTAAACGGATCGTTGAAAGGTAGCGCTGTTAGCGAGCTGGGGTCTTTATAGGTACCCTTCAACTTGTAGTTGCTCGAGTTGCTATTGTAGCCAATACCACCATAAACGGTAAGCACTGGAATAGATTTAGAAACAAGCAAACGGGTGGTATACGAGGTAGCATTGGTTGACAGCTCGTGAGTGCCTATTCCAGTCGCATAATCGTTGTCGTTCATGTCCCACGACAGCTTGTACTTGGTCATACCAAAGAAAGCGGAAACGTTAAACGGGAGCATGCTAAACACTGGAATAAACTCCTTAAACTCATTTTTGATACCAAAGCCCCACAAACCGAATTTTCCATTATCACCAAAGCTGATGTTGGGAATAAAGCGAAACGATACATCGGTATGGTAGGGAAGACCTACACCAATATTGTAACTAGCCATTGGGAGTACTGGAATGTTAGCTCCTTGAGGTAATTCCATAGAAGACAATGCCAGACCTGTTTTCTTATCATACAGTTCTACCGTTGTTCCTGTTTTATCTGTTCCTAAAATTGTTGGCGAAAGAGGGGAATCACCCGACTTTACTCGAAGTACTTCACTTCCTTTTAATACGTCGGCAGCATTAAATTCCTTCATACGATTTGAAGTTGGAATAACAGTCGCAGAAAAAGTAATATCGAACCCGCCCAACTTATGAGGCTTTGCCGATGTGTACCAACCTGTATTGAGGGTTTTACCAAATTCCTCACCAACTGGCTTCATATACTCGTAAGCCAGCTTGCTAACATCGACGCTTGCCTGATTATACAGCTTCAAAAATTCGGTAATATCCGACTGTCCAAAACTTGGTATGCTCAAGGCTATCGCAAAGGCTACCAGTAAACTTGTTTTTACTCTGTTTCTCATGGTGATTGATTAAAATACAGCACTAAAGTATAAAATAAACTATCAGTAACCGGTTGACTTTACCAATTTTACAAAATTTGCTGGTGACACTCTTAATATCCTCCATCGAACTGCTATCTTTACGGCAAATAAAAAGGAAATGGCCAGTAATATTCCCCTCGCCGAACGATTACGCCCCCGCGACCTCGATGGATATGTAGGACAGCAGCATCTTGTTGGCCCTAAGTCGGTTTTGCGTCGTTTTATCGAGTCGAAGAATATCCCTTCAATGATTTTTTGGGGTCCTCCGGGCGTTGGAAAAACGACGCTTGCCAACATTATTGCCCAAGCGGTCGACCGACCATTCTTTATTCTTAGTGCAGTTAATTCGGGCGTTAAGGATGTTCGCGAGGTAATCGAAAAGGCTAAGTCGCAGCGCTTTTTCAATACACCCTCACCCATCCTCTTTATCGACGAAATCCACCGCTTCAGCAAGTCGCAGCAGGATTCGTTGCTGGGTGCCGTAGAGCAGGGGGTTGTTACTCTAATAGGCGCCACCACCGAAAACCCATCGTTCGAGGTGATATCGCCACTGTTATCGCGCTGCCAAGTCTACACGCTCAAGCACCTCGAGGAGAGCGAGCTTATTGGCCTGGTGAACCACGCCATAACGCATGACATCGACCTAAAGGAAAAAAATATAGTGGTTAAGGAGTACGATGCGCTCATCCGCTTTAGCGGAGGCGACGCCCGTAAGCTTTTAAACATACTAGAGCTGCTTGCTGCAACCTCCGACGAGCTCACCATCACCAACGAGATGGTGGTGGATAAGCTGCAGGAGTCGACCGCCATATACGATAAGGATGGTGAGCAGCATTACGACATCATCTCGGCCTTTATTAAAAGCATTAGAGGGAGCGATCCCAACGGTGCGCTATACTGGTTAGCCCGCATGCTCGAAGGTGGCGAAGACCCCAAGTTCATTGCGCGTCGTTTGGTGATTTCGGCGGCCGAGGATGTTGGCCTGGCCAACCCCAATGCGCTGCTGCTGGCCAATGCCACCTTTCAGTCGATACACGTAATTGGGATGCCCGAGGCGCGTATCGTGCTATCGGAGGCTACCGTTTACCTAGCTACCAGCGCTAAAAGCAATTCGGCCTATACGGCCATCGATGCGGCGCTCGACTACGTTAGAAAAACGGGCAATTTACCCGTACCTTTACACCTGCGCAATGCGCCAACCAAGCTCATGAAGAACTTGGGATACGGTAAAGACTACCTTTACCCCCACGCCTACCCGGGGAACTTTGTTCAGCAGGACTACCTGCCCAAGGAGGCCGAGCATGCCATGTTCTTCGAGCCACAGGCCAACGCTAAGGAAAAGGAGATCCGCCAGCGGATGCAGATTTACTGGAAAGAGAAGTACAAATATTAAACATAAACCGATGTATTTAAACCTAGAGAAGCTCAAACATCAGGATAGCGGCAACTTTTTCTTGCTGGCCGGTCCGTGTGTTATAGAGAGCGAAGAGCTAGCGATGGAGGTTGCCGAAAAAATGGTGGCCATTACGAACAGGCTACAGATCCCCTACGTGTTTAAAGGGTCGTACCGCAAGGCTAACCGCTCGCGCCTCGACTCGTTTACCGGCATTGGCGATGTGGCCGCGCTCGAAATCCTAAAAAAGATTAGCGACAAGTTCGATATTCCGGTTGTTACCGACATTCACGACAAGGAGGAGGCGGCACTTGCCGCTCAGTATGTCGATATCCTTCAAATCCCCGCCTTCCTTTGCCGCCAAACCGACCTGTTGGTTGCGGCTGCCCAAACTGGCAAGTACGTAAACATCAAAAAGGGTCAGTTTTTGGCACCTGAAGCAATGCAGTTTGCTGCAGATAAAATAAGGGAAGCCGGTAACGATAAGGTAATGCTCACCGACCGTGGCTCCACCTTTGGCTACTACGACCTGATAGTCGACTACCGAGGAATCCCCGAGATGCAGAAATCGGGCTGCCCCGTAATTCTTGACGTAACCCACTCGCTACAGCAGCCCAACACATCGAGCGGCGTAACCGGTGGCAAGCCCGAGATGATCGAAACCATTGCCCGTGCAGGTATCGTGGTAGGTGTCGATGGTATCTTTATCGAAACGCACCCCAACCCTGCCGTGGCCAAGTCCGACGGCGCCAACATGCTTCGCCTCGACTTAATGGAGAACCTACTCGAACATCTTGTAGCCATTCGCCAAACCATTAAAAAGTTCTAGGATATTTATCCGCCATACGATAACCCAGAGCTCAACACTCTGGGTTTGCTTTTACCTGTTTACCATCAAAAAATTCACCCCATGTTTATCATTTCGCTTACCTACAAGGTTTCCACCGCCACTGTCGACGAGTATATTCCTGCACATGTCGAATACCTAAAGGAGCAGTACGCCAAGGGTACCTTTATTGCCTCGGGGCGCAAGGTTCCCAGAACAGGAGGCATTATCCTATCTAATGCTGAGAGCCGGGAAACGGTAGAGATAGCGATTACTGCGGATCCATTTTATGTTAATGGGGTTGCCGACTACGAAATTACCGAGTTTACGCCAACGATGACCAGCGAGCAGCTTAACTTCTTAAGGTAAACATTCTCACCCGAGTACCGGGGAGACACGTAGCCGCTTTGTGATTCAAAAATAAATCCATATCATTGAGCAATCCGAAGCATGAGAGCCCAATTGGTGCGTGTCGGATGCTTGTACCATTCAATTCTTATGATGATGAAAAAGATATCGTTGCTGGTAATTTTTATGATGGGTTTGATAGCCGCATCGGCAGAAAAACCGATGCAGCTGAACTTAGAGAAGGGAAAAACCTACTATCAGGTGATTAGTACGCAGAATACGATAGTTCAGCAACCTCAAGGAATGAGCATCGAGCTGGACATGGGAATCAACCAAACACTAGCCTACAAAGTAG
>CAXYUU010000337.1:0-4252 GCA_964292015.1 uncultured Acetobacteroides sp. | reverse complement strand
CGAGGTTGCAACTTCTTCATTTTCTATACGGAATTGGGAAAGCTGATGGTGTTTTAGACGAAAAGGAGTTGATAGTTATAGATCAAATTTCTTATGCGATGGGAATATCTGGTGCAGATATGACTTCGACAAAAGGAATGTATTACGATGATATTAATTCGGCTTACGATGTACTTGAAATTTCTTCATCAGCCTCGGATGATGAAGTTAAACGGGCTTATAGGGCGGCCGCTGTAAAGTATCATCCTGATAAGGTCGCTCATTTAGGGGGTGATGTTCAAAAAAATGCGACTGAACGTTTTAAACAGGTAAATGAATCGTACGACAAAATAAAGAAAGTTAGAGGTTTGGCATAATTTCTTATATTTGCAGAAGTAAGATTATAAACAATAATTAGCAATATGGACTTAAGGAAAATTTTGGCTATTGCCGGATATCCAGGACTTTATCAGTATGTAGCTCAAGGTAAAAATGGTATTATTGTTGAGTCACTTGAGGATAAGAAACGTATGAATGTTCCTGCTGCTGCAAAGGTTAGCGCTCTTGGGGAAATTGCAATCTATACGGATGAAGAGGAGGTTGCACTTCGTCAAGTTCTTCTTAATATCAAGGATAAAATGAATGGTGAGCCTTCACTCGATGCTAAAAAAGCAACCAAAGACCAATTGCAAACTGCAATGGCAGAGGTGCTTCCAAACTTCGATCGTGAGCGTGTTTATTCTTCCGATATGAAGAAACTTTTTGTTTGGTATAACATTCTTCAAAAGAATGATATGTTAGAATTTGATCCTGAAGAATCAGAAGAATCAGAAAAAGAGGCATAATTTAGATTAGTCTAATCGCAAAAAAGCCGCACAATATTTTGAGCGGCTTTTTTGCGATTATATATTTAATGAATCTACTTTATTCCGCTGAATATTCGGTTCCATCTTATGCCTCCAAATAATCCTTTTTGTCCATCTACGGAAAACCAAATAAAAGATGCCTTTCCAACAACATGATCTTCTGGAACAAATCCCCAAAAACGAGAGTCGGCAGAGTTATGTCTATTGTCTCCCATCATGAAGAAATAGTTCATTTTGAATGTATAGCTATTCGATATCTTTCCATTTATATAAATAGTAGAATCGTTCTTTACGTCAATCTTATTGTTTTCATAAACGGTAATTGCTCGCTGGTAAAGTGGTAAGTTTCTAACCGTTAGTTTTAAAGTTGAGCCCTTTTTAGGAACCCAAAGCGGTCCGAAGTTATCTACAGTCCATTTGAAATTCTTATGATGTGGGAATATGTCTATTTGAGCCTGATCGTAGTCAGTATCGGTACTTTCTGTTACAAAAACAACATTTTCTACACTTTTGAGCTTAATGATATTCTCTTGTGTTGTGTTTATGTTGTATGCTGATTGGTCTGGTATTATCTGATAATCTTCCGATTTAATATTGAGATTGTCAAATACAGATGGGTTTATAGGGGTCCCATTAGTGCGGACAATAAACGTGCTTTGTTGTCCTTTAAATGCTTCAGACGATTTACCATTAATAAATAGCTGACCATTTTTCACCTGCAAGTAATCGCCACTAATTGCGACGGCTCTTTTAATATAGTTCTCTTTTTTATCAACAGGGCGAACTATTATATCGTTATTATTCCATACAAATTCACGTCCTTGCTCTCTTACAATTCTGTAGTAGCTCGCTTCTTGATTTTGTAGTATTACAGTGTCACCCTCTGGAAAGTTGAATACTACTACATCATTTCTTTTTACATCACCAAAACCTACCAAACGCTTATAGGGCCACTCTAGCCAGGTTAGAAACGACTTTGTTTGGTTGTTGGTAAAAGGGAGAGAGTGGTGTACAAAAGGAAAGGCAATAGGGGTATTAGGCACTCTCGGCCCATAGGCTGTTTTACTTACAAATAGATAGTCGCCTACTAGTAAT
Source organism: uncultured Acetobacteroides sp. (assembly GCA_964292015.1). GTDB lineage: Bacteria > Bacteroidota > Bacteroidia > Bacteroidales > ZOR0009 > Acetobacteroides. Next base: position 2,312 of record CAXYUU010000337.1, on the reverse strand, counting down.
GTTTTTTCCATCGATGGAGATGGTATTACATATGCTTCTATGAAAAATATTCGAATAATGGATGCTGCAATTACAGCAAAAACGATTGCATCTACCCATTCAATAAGAACATTTTTTTTTCCACTGGTCTTGTAATTTCGTGGTTTCCAAAAAGACCAGTTCACCTTTTTGGAAATGTACATGTCGTAAATAACGGCTAATCCAATAATAAGCCATGGATTTCTGAGCCAAATAGTAAACAGGAGGTAAGCTATGGTAACGTAGCCTAATTTGAACCATTTATTCGAAAGAAATTCTTTTATCTTCTTCATATGGTAGTTGGTTTGTTTTTATCTATTATAAGTTAAGTAGACCGTCCATGGAGAATACACCTGATTTTCCTGCTATAAACTCTGCGGCAAGTACGGCGCCAAGAGCAAAACCTTGACGGCCTTTTGCTTCGTGAGTTAATGTTATTGTGTCGACAGGAGAGCTGTATGATACTGAATGAGTCCCTGGAATATTGCCTTTACGTACAGAAATAATACCAAGCTTACTGCTGTCATTAACCGACTTATTAACCCAACTCGTTTTGTTTGGGTAATTTTCAAGTACTCCTTCGGCAATGGTAATCGCGGTTCCACTTGGAGAATCAAGCTTTTGGTTGTGGTGCCATTCTTCGAGTTCAACAGAATAGTCGTTAAATTTGGACATTATAGCGGCCAGCTGCTGATCTATCTTTAAAAAAATGTTTACCCCAAGGCTGTAGTTCGACGAGTAAAATAGTGCTCCGTTATGGCTGTCTACGTACTGCTTTATTTGTGGGAGATGTTCGTGCCAGCCTGTCGATCCGCATACAACAGGAGTATTGGCGTCTATGCAGGTGCGGATATTGTCGAGGGCAGAGTAGGGGTTCGTAAATTCAATTGCGACGTCGGCTTGTTTAAAGGTGGGCGTTGCAATGTCTCCTTGATTGTTCTGATCGATTATAAGTATAATACTATGGCCTCTTTCAACGGCAATCTTTTCTATTTCCTTGCCCATCTTTCCATATCCGATTAGTGCAATCTTCATATTTCTAAGGTTGAATGTACAGTTAACGCAATGCGCTTTTTTTTATTGTTCAAATATACAAAAGTGGCGCGTAGTTTTAGGTATAATAGCTAGTTCAAAGCCTATTATTAAAGAATTTCCGAAGAGGGGCTTTAAAATAAAAAGAGGAGACCTGTAGGCCTCCTCTTTTTAATTAGTTTTAACTCTATTTTAATGTTGCAACGACAGCAACAAATGCAATTGGGTGATTCAGAGATAGGGCGGCTAGAACCTTACGGTTTAAAGCCACACCGCTTTTCTTAATCTTGCCCATGAATTCAGAATAGCTGAATCCGTGCAGACGAGCAGCTGCGTTAATTCTCACGATCCAAAGGGCGCGGAAGCTGCGTTTTTTTGCTTTTCTATCGCGGTAAGCATAAGTTTGACCTTTTTCCCACGAGTTCTTAGCTACAGTCCAAACATTTTTTCTTGCACCAAATTGACCTTTGGTACGCTTTAAGATTTTCTTTCTTCTAGCTCTTGAGGCTACGGAGTTGACGGATCTTGGCATAGTAATAAATGTTTACGAATTGATAGCGGCCGACTCAACGACACTTTAGGTGCTAGTTTATTCGTTTTGTTAATAATGAATCTTACAATTAAAGTACAAGCAGTAGCTTGATGTTGTTCATATCAGCAGGGTGAACCAGGCCGATGTGAGTAAGATTACGTTTGCGCTTAGTATCTTTCTTAGTCAAAATGTGACGTTTGAAAGCGTGCTTTCTTTTGATTTTTCCGGTGCCTGTGATTTGGAATCTTTTTTTGGCACCAGAGTTTGTTTTCATCTTTGGCATGAGAACTAACTTATTTAAGGGTTAAAACTATTTTACTTTTTCTTTGCCGCCTTAGGAGCGATAAACATAATCATGCGCTTACCTTCGAGTTTTGGCAGTTGTTCAACTTTGCCAATTTCTTCTAACTCTTGAGCAAAACGAAGGAGTAGGATTTCACCTTGTTCCTTGAAGAGGATCGAACGTCCTTTGAAGAATACAAAAGCCTTCACCTTTGATCCTTCTTTTAGAAAGTTTTCGGCATGCTTAAGCTTAAAGTCAAAGTCATGATCGTCGGTGTTTGGACCAAAACGAATTTCTTTAACAACAACTTTTGCCGCTTTTGCCTTTATCTCCTTCTGTTTTTTCCTTTGTTGATACAAAAACTTTTGGTAGTCGATAATGCGACACACCGGAGGCTCAGCATTTGGCGAGATCTCAACCAAATCGAGTTCCTGCTCATAGGCCAGC
>CAXYUU010000336.1:0-4256 GCA_964292015.1 uncultured Acetobacteroides sp. | reverse complement strand
GGTAGTTGTAAAGTTTAAGTCTTTTTTTCTCAACCCCAATAGTTCTCTCTAGCAGCAATTCAGCTATAAGAAGAACGAGTACAATTAATGATATCCCTCCAATAGAACCATCTGTAATTAACTGAGATAGCGCATCTATAATTAGATAATCTGTTGTGCTATGCTCATGTTTGGCATTGCTAAAGGGGTGTGAGTGGGTGATTATGCCATTCTTCAGGTGGTGTGTATGCAAAAAAAGCGTAATACTACCGTAGTACCCTATAAATAGGACAAGCAGCAACCACCTAATAGCATACATTATATTTTTTCCCGTTTTCCCAAATAGCATGCGGCAAATGTAGCTATTTTTAGAAATCTACATTTTTTTTGTACTAAAAAATTAAACCTTGGAAGAGATCGTATATACCTTTACTCTCAAAATAAAAATTAGTTAGGAACTCCCATAAATCAGACTGGCTGATAATCTTTTTATACCTAAATTTGGCCGTTGGAAATTTTAATGGGAAATATAAAAAAATACATATCAGTTTTTTCCCGCTCTCTGCTGTTTTTCCTTTTTATTGGGTATTACATCAGTATAGCTATGCTTTACCATATCCACATGGTAAACGGGTATGTTATAAGCCACTCTCATCCTTTCAAACACTACCCTTTTAAAAAAGGCCCCTTCGAATCGCATTCTCACTCATCTGCAGCATACAACCATATACAGCAGTTAAACAAAGTTAGTTGGGAATCTGCATCAACAATCCCCCAAATTCCTAAACTCACATTTTTATTACCTATTAATAAATCAGAATACGTTTCGGCAGATGTAGTATTCAATTTATGGCCGTCTGTCCTTTTACGATCCCCTCCCAGGTTAAGCATTTCAACGTTTAGTTAACCTCTATTTTTTTCATTCCTGTAAAATCTTTTCTCAAACTGTCAAATTGCACTCATAGGGCTTTATGCTAGGTTTTCGTCTAACATAAAGCATTTGACGTGCCTAAATTTTGTTTAAAATGAAAGCATTATATCCATTAATTATAATACTGCTGCTGTGTAACATGCCTATCCATGCACAACAACCATGCGGTGTTTATAGTACTGTAGCCGATTACAAAACCCATAATATTTCAATTCCTGCTAATAGCAAGTATGGTAAAAAGGCTGTTGAAATTAGCGACTTCTTCCTCCGTCCATACGTATATATCCGTACCGTTAGTGGTCCTCAAAAAATAAGTATGGATAGCGTATTTGCTGTAAGATGTAGCAATGGCAACCTATTTCGGTTTTGTAATAAAACAGCATATATGGTTGAAGATACTAGTTACTTAAAAATATATAGTTACAGCTATACGGGATCTGTTAAATGCTGGTCATCTAGAGGTATTTGTTTTAGAAAAAAACTAATTACAAATTACTATTTTAGTGTAAACGATAGTTCCAAAATCATTCTCCTTACTCTTTTTAATCTAAGATCTGTTTTAAAGGTAAGCAATGATTTGGTGGAGAAGTTAAATAACACTTTTCCTGACAATAAATCATTACAAACTAAAAAAGACAATCGCTTCATTATTAACGAGGTCTTAAAAACAAACAACATTCGATGAAAAAGATAGTTCTTTTAATGCTTAGAGCACCCCGTTTTTTGCAACACGGTCGTTTATAGTTACTATTCCATACGGTTCATCTACATATCCCAAAATGCAGAAGTCGAGTATAAATGTACCAGGCATCAGGATATGAACTGCTACTGCAAAAATAAAAAGACTAGTGCCATTGTTTGCGGCTCTTGTAAAAATTGCGGCTAGGATAGATTCATACGTACACATATTAAAAGGAGGATTGCTTTTAGCACAATCCTCCTTTTTTATGTAATAAATACAGTATCTACTTCTTAACAGCCTTCATCACCTCATCGTAGGGTATCTTTTTGGTGCAGAAGAACCAGTCGTAGCACTTCATCTCTCCCTTGCTTTCCATTCTTTCTTTGGCAACTCCGCACGAACCTGCAGTTGGTACAATTACATCGTCACCCGGCTGCCAGTCGGCAGGCATAGCTACTCCAAAGCTATCGGCGGCTTGTAATGCTACAATTACCCGGTAAAGCTCGTCAAAGTTACGGCCTAGGCTCAGTGGGTAGTAAATTATTGCTCGGATAATGCCCTTGGGGTCAATAAAAAAAACCGCCCTTACCGCTTTGGTATTGCTCTCTCCTGGTTGTATCATCCCATACTTCTTGGCCACCTCCATCGTAATATCTTCTATCAATGGAAATTTCACCTCAACATCCTTCATCCCCTTGTACACAATCTTCTCCTTTATGGTTCTTAACCAGGCAATATGGCTGTATAAACCATCTACAGAGAGTCCAACCAGCTTGCAGCCTACATCGCCAAACTTCGATTCCTGACTGGCAAACGTCATAAACTCGGAGGTGCATACGGGTGTGAAATCGGCAGGGTGGCTAAATAAGATCACCCACCCACCCTTATAGTCGGCTGGAAAGTTGATTTCACCCTGGGTGGTTACGGCCTTAAATGCTGGTGCAGCCTCACCAATACGAGGCATTAAAACTACTTCTTGTTCCATAGCAATCATTTTTGTTGAGTTTACAGTCTAAGTTTCTTCCATTCCTCTTTCATCCGACTTAAATCGGTTAGCCAGTCCTCTATGTCATTTTCATGCTCCAACTCCTCATTCAGAATGGTCACTGCCATATGGTACGTCGAATGGTCTTTCCCCATAGTCAATTCTGCTATCTCCTGATACCGTTGAATTGCACATCTTTCCCCTTTCAGGTTCTGTTCCAGAATAGCTTCAATGTACGGGTCGGTTGGCTCATCGTAAGGGCAGCGTGCCAGCGTTGTCCATTCTTTAGGATTAATTACAGGTGTACCACCCAGCTGAATTATCCTATTTACAACCAAAACAGCATGGTTGAGTTCTTGTGTTGCATGTAAAAGAAGTTCTGGCTCTACCTCACTTCGCATTGGTCCCTCCATCAGCCTAGCCCCAATCCAGTACTGGTAGTACGCCAACCATTCTTCCGCAAGTGCTGCATTCAGCATCCGTATAAGATCCTCAACGTCAACCGATGAAATCCGAGCAGCCTCCCGTCCCATATCATTTTATTTTATGTGCGAAACACCCAATTTAATCTTTTTTAGAAAAAAAAGCAACCAATTCGAAGGTTATGAGCAAATGCTCATTATATTTGTAACGAACAAATGCTCATTTAAAGTGCCAAGACCAAAACGAATACGAAGAGTAAACAATCCGCCTCACTTTAAGGGGTTCAAACCCATTGGACTGTCCGATGGCAGCATTCCTATTATTCTAAACTACGAGGAGTACGAGGCTATTCGCCTAAGCGACTTCGATCTGCATGGCCAGGTAGAGGCCGCTAAAGCAATGGGGGTATCTCGCCCTACCTACGCACGTATTTACGAGTGTGCAAGGCGTAAAATTGCTCAGGCATTCATCGAAGGTAAAGCCATTGTCTTCGAAGGTGGCAAGGTTTACTTCGATAGCGATTGGTATTCGTGTAACAGCTGCGGATGCTGGTTTAACCATACCGAAAGGGAACAGGAGGTCAAATGCTGCGCTCTCTGCGGATCTAAAAATATCGAACCCTATAACGTTGACGTTGAGGACAAATACGACGAAGCGTGTATCTGTCCTGAGTGTGGAAAGGAAGAACCTTTTTCTTTAGAAAAGGCCTGCCAACAGGATGTCTGCCCAAGCTGCAACTGTCAAATGATTCGAAAGGGAACCTCACCTCTTCGTAGGATGAAAAATAAAAAATGTCGTAGCCAATAGTACGTCTCCCAATCCGTTGATGACATCGCTATGCCGTAGGCAGAATAAAACAAACGACTAAAATAGTTTACAAAAAGCACTAAACCTGCAGTTTGTAACATGAATGATCAACAACACCAGCAAAATAGGTAAAAGCATAACCTCATTTGTAGATAATATCCGGCCGTAAGAATCTGTTGTAGTCAAATAAAACGAGCCATAAGTAAACCTTCCACAAGCAGAAGTATGACTATAGGCAAGTTCCATGTGACCAATGAAAACAATTACACCCATGAAAGTAGCCATCACATCAACAGGCAATAGCCTCGAAGCAAAATTAGACAGCCGTTTTGGACGGTGTTCCTTCTTTGCAATTTTCGATCCCGAAAACCAATCAATCGAATTCATTCCAAACCCCAACAAGGATAGCATAGAGGGTGCAGGTCCAGCCTCTGCTCAGCTGGTAGCAT
>CAXYUU010000335.1:0-4261 GCA_964292015.1 uncultured Acetobacteroides sp. | reverse complement strand
AACATCAACACCAAATCTATTTTTAAACAACTTCGCTTCAAAACCTACTTCCCAAGACTTTGTTTCTTCAGGTTTTAACGTAGCATTGGCAAGTTGAGTAGGTAATGAGAAACGTGAATCAGATCCAAACGGAGTCTCAGCTGTTAGGTAATTTGATAAGTTGTATGGTTCTGTATCGTTACCAACCTGAGCATATCCACCACGAAATTTGGCATAATCAATAAAAGTTAGCCCCTTTAACACTTCTAGTTCGCTAAGTACAAAACTTAGGTTTACAGATGGGTAGAAGTAACTATTGTTTTCACGTGGCAGGGTAGAAGACCAGTCGTTTCTAGCAGTTAAATCGAGATAAACCAAACGATTGTAATCTAATGTTAGATTACCATAAACGCTATTGATTCTTTTGTGACGCTTTTCATCACGAACCGTTGCTTTAGAAACAGAATTAGTTAGATTATAAACACCAGGAATAACTATACCTCCGATAGAATATCCGCCTGTAACATTCGACTTACGATCATTAACAGATGCTCCCAATATTGAACTGAAACCAATCTTATCATTAAGGAAGCGCTTGTTAATACTTAAAAACGTCTCCCCATTTACATCGTAACTAGAGCGAGTATAAAGATCATATTCAGATATTGCCTGAGAACCAACTGCATTACGCTCTTCTTGCTTCAATGCGTAAAAGTCAACACCGATACGACTAGTAAGTTTCACCCAAGGAGCAATAGTAAGAGTTAAACCGGTATTGCCAAACAGACGATCTCTACGGTCACTCTGATAATTCATATTCCTAGTCCAGTAAGGATTATCAGTATACTCCGGACCAGCTTTATTCCAAGACGATCTATTCCACGACCTTTGGGTGCCATCAGGATTTTTCCATTCGCTCAATTCTTTATAATCAACAGAGGTGTGAATCCACTGCCACATCTTTTGAACAGGATTACGATCGCCATAGCCTGTTTCAGGGCGACCTGTAGCGGTATTAACAACATAAGAAGCGGTTGCCCATCCCTCTAGGTATTTAGAGAAATTGTAGTTCCCATTAAAACTAACTGTATTACGCTTCAACTTACTATTAGGATAGATACCAGTTACATCCATATTAGTGTACGAAATTCTGGTAGATCCCTTATCTGTTGCACCTGTAAGTTGCACATTATTAGTATAGGTAATCCCTGTATTAAAGAAATACTTATAATCATTTTTAGGATATACCCAAGGTTTTTCTACAAGATAATTTTTAGTATCCCACTTGTCAAAAGCATTCCAATTAAGAACCTTAACATCTGGATTATACTTTGGCCCCCAACTTTCGTCAACAGCATAGTCAACCAACTTATACTCTTTACCATTGATGTTAGCGGTTAAAAACCCACTTTTACCACCCTGAGCATCAGAATAAGTAAGACCTCCTCCGTATTCTTTTTGGTAAACAGGAATAATATTTGCTTTATCCCAAGTAATACTTGAGTTTACAGCAACTCCCCAATTTTGAGATCCCATTTTTGCCTTTTTGGTAGTAACCATTACCACACCATTAGCAGCTCTTGAACCATAAAGAGCAGTTGCTGATGCTCCTTTTAGAATTGAGATTGACTCAATATCATCAGAGTTAAGGTCACCACCAAGGTTTCCATAATCGTAACCACCACCACCTGTTGCTCCAGAAGAGAAGTCAGAGTTGTCGAGAGGAATACCATCAACAACAAATAATGGCTGGTTGTTTTGAGTAAGTGATGTTACACCACGAACCTGAATTCTCGATCCACCGCCCATCTGTCCAGAAGCCCCAGTAATTTGTACACCAGAAACACGTCCAGACAATGAACTAACAACATTTTGGCTTCTTGCTTTTGAAAGTTCGTCACCATTAACATTAGACACTGCATAACCTAGTGCCTGCTTGGAACGGGTAATACCCAATGCAGTTACTACGACCTCATCAATTTTTTTTGAATCAGCAACTAGAACTACATTAACTGTCGTATTACCTTCAAGAGCAATTTCTTGTGAGAGGAAGCCGACATAACTAAACACAAGAGTTTTTCCTGAAGCAGGAACACTAATAGAGTACTTACCATCAATATTCGTGGTAGTACCTACACCTGAAATACCTTTTACGATTATAGTCACACCTGGAATTGGTTGACCATCTTCAGAACTTGTTACTTGTCCAGAAACTTTTGTTTGAGCCATAGCATTATACATACCAAAGCAAACAAAAGCTGACAGCAGTAGCAGCTTTATTCGTTTCATATATTAGAATATTGGTTAGACAGGTGCAATATATAAATTAAATCTATTTATAAAACAAATCATAAAATATTTTTTAATTAATTTAAAATATTCTCCTCTCGACAAACCACCACACCAACCTACATACACAACAAACATCCTAATAAAGCACAAAAAAGGTGGTATTCTACTACGAACACCACCTTTTTATAAGGGTTAGCACACAAATAACGACTACTTGTCGATTATCGATATTACTTTTTGAAGTATCTTCGCTTCTAAATCGAGTGTTTTTGTTAACAAACTATTAGCTTTAGCAGTGATTTCATTAGCAAACGTTACATCTTCGATGCCCTTTGCATTGATACGTACATTTAAGTAGGCACCGTAAACACCTCCGCGTGCGGCAATAGCTCCAACACCTGCATCTGACACCGAGTTGGGGTTACCCTTCTCCGCCATTTCGAGCATTACCACCATCGAATCGTAGCAAAGCTCCATGGTTTTAAGAGGAACTTCGGTTGCATATATAGTAGCATCCTGTATTGCCTTTTTACGAGCAGCCTTTTCTTCGTCAGTTTTTTTAGGAAGAGTAAGGGCATCCATGATACGGTTAAAGGCATTGGTATCCTCATCAACCATTTTCAACAGCTGATCCATGAAACACTTACCCTTTTCTGCCACATCAGAAAATTCCTTCCATCTTTCGTCCCAACCTGGCTTGTGAGCCGACAGGTTGGCCACCATAGTACCTAATGCGGCACCTAATGCTCCCATATAGGCGGCAATAGATCCTCCACCTGGCGCTGGCGATTCGGAGGCGGTTTCGTTGGCAAACCCAGTAACAGTCATATCGACTAGCTGCTGCCTACCATCCTTAATCATCTCCTCGACAATCTTCTTCTGAGGATCGAAAGCATACAGCTCGTCTAAGCCCATCGACTTAACGGCAATCTTTATGATCTCGTCATCGGCAATACCGGCCGAACGTTGCTGTTTTGCTAGGAAATACTTTCCAGCATCCATAATAACGCTAGCGGGAATAAGACCGACAATCTCGGTACCGGTAACGCGTAGCCCACGCTCATCGGCCTTTTTCTTAACCTCTTCGAAAGCAACATGAAGTGGTGTTTCGTTAATATCGGTGATATTCATCGACACCTGAGCAACGCCGTACTCATCAATAAACCAGCCAATAGCCTTGGTTCCCTTCAAAGTACCTGCAATCCACTCCTCTTTACCATTCTCATCGAGCTTCTTTTTACCGGTAACGGGATTCCCCACACGAACAGGACGACCTTTTTCGCGAACATCGAAAGCAACCGCATTTGCACGACGGGTAGATGTAGTATTGAGGTTAAAGTTTACAGCAATTAGAAAGTTACGGGCACCAACCGCGGTTGCACCAGCATGTGAATCGTAAGTTGCTGGGCCAAAATCGGGCTTCCACTCTGGTTTAGAGAGCTTATCTTTAAGAGCCTCGTACTCGCCACTACGGCAAAATGCAAGGTTTCTGCGTTTTTCGTCGAATGCTGCGTTTTCGTAGCAGTAAATCGGATACTGCAGCTCATCGCCCATGCGCTTGGCCAGCTTACGAGCATACTCCACCACCTCGTCCATGGATATATTGGCAACTGGGATTAGCGGAAGCACATCGGTTGCACCAAAACGAGGGTGAGCCCCCTGATGCTTGCTCATATCAATCAGCTCCTTTGCCTTTTTGGCAGCCCTAAATGCCGCTTCGCAAACTGCATCGGGAGTACCAACAAAGGTTACCACCGTACGGTTGGTAGCCTTACCTGGGTCTACATCGAGCAGCTTTACCCCATCAACAGCCTCAATTACATCGGTAATTTGCTTAATGATGGCCATATCGTTCCCTTCAGAAAAATTGGGGACACATTCAATCAGCTTTAAGTCCATAGTATAATCCTTTATAGGTCTATTTTATTGTTCCAAAAATCTTTTTCACCAAATCAGAACCGGCCTTAACGGGTTCTTGACGGAACTTAAC
>CAXYUU010000334.1:0-4268 GCA_964292015.1 uncultured Acetobacteroides sp. | reverse complement strand
AACTTTCTCTACAATGTCCAGCTTGGCAAGCTCTCCGCTCAACCATTCGCGTTGTTCGAGAATGGTTTCAACTTTAATATTGAAGGATGACATATCGCTTAAGGTGTTAAGCGCAATCTGCTGGCTAATGATGTTTACGTTGTATGGTGCCTTAACCTTATCCATAACGGCGAGCAACTCTTTAGATCCAATACCTACACCAATACGTGCACCTGCTAATCCCCAGGCCTTGGAGAGCGTCTGCATCACAAAAATATTGGGATACCTATCGATAAGCGAAACGGCACTTTCAGCAGGAGCAAAATCGATGTACGCCTCGTCTACAACAACTAAACCGTCGAATTTCGAAGCAATAGTCTCCACAATATCCCTAGGAACGAGGGTTCCGGTCGGATTGTTGGGCGAACAGATAAAAATAAGCCTTGTATTAACGTCTACAGCCTCTAATACGGCATTTACATCCACCGTAAAATCTTGCTTTAGGAAAACTCTCTTAATGTTTACATCGTTAACCTCCGCCGAAACAGCGTACATTCCGTAGGTTGGAGGCATAACAACGACATTGGCCTTTCCAGGTTCGCATACTATCCGGTAAAGCAGGTCGATAATCTCATCGGAACCATTTCCAACAAACACATTTTCGGGCTTTACGCCTTTAATTTGGGATAGCATCTCCTTCAACTCCCGCTGGTGCGGATCGGGATAGCGGTTTACACCTGTATTAAACGGATTTTCGTTGGCATCAATCCACACATTGGCTTCGCCCGAAAAGTCATCGCGCGCCGAAGAGTATGGCTTAAGGTTCTTTATATTATTCCTTACTATATCATTCAAGTTAAACATAACAACGTGGTTTAGATTAAGACTATACTATAATGCAAGAAGTTAATCGGAAGGCATAGGAGTATTGAAGTCAAAGAAGTCAAAGAAGTCAAAGAAGTCAAAGAATATATAAGACATGCCCCTCCTTCCCCCTTCTCCCTTCTCTCTTCTCCCTTCACCCTATTTCAAATACTTCAAGCGAAGCGTAACCGCATTTTTGTGCCCATTGAGCTGCTCATTTTCCGCCATAACTTCGATTGTTGGGCCAAGGTTTTGGATACCCTTCTCGGTAATTTCTTGGAAGAAAATCTTCTTCATAAATGAATCGAGCGATATTCCGCTATACGCCTTTGCAAATCCGTTGGTCGGAAGCGTATGGTTAGTTCCCGAGGCATAATCGCCAGCGCTTTCAGGAGTATAGTTTCCCAAGAAAACAGAGCCGGCATTTACCACCTTTTGGGCGAAGCTGGCGTAGTTCTTTACCGAAACGATCAAATGCTCGGGAGCATACAGATTGGAGACCACTAAGGCCTCTATTTCGCTGCTAACGGTAACAATTCTCGACTTGGCCAGCGCCTTTTCGGCAATAGCCTTACGAGGCAGGCTTGCGAGCTGCCCTTCCAACTCCTTTTCAACTTCGGCTAAGTTAAGACCTTCAATAGCCACTAAAATAACCTGACTATCGGCTCCATGCTCGGCCTGCGACAGCAAGTCGGAGGCAACAAAACGAGGAATGGCAGTTTGGTCGGCAACAACCATCACCTCTGATGGTCCTGCGGGCATGTCGATGGCCACACCCTCCATAAAGGCGAGCATCTTAGCAGCGGTAACGTACTGGTTACCCGGTCCAAAAATCTTATACACCTTAGGTATAGATTGGGTTCCGTAGGTCATCCCGGCAATAGCCTGAATGCCTCCTGCCTTAAAAACCTTGGTAACACCCGACAGCTTTGCTGCATAAAGAATTGCGGGGTCAATGGTTCCATCCTTTCGAGGAGGCGTGCAGAGAACAATCTCCTTACAACCCGCAATTTTTGCGGGTAGCGCAAGCATCAACACCGACGAAAAAAGGGGGGCACTTCCACCGGGAATGTACAGGCCAACCTTTTCGATACCTACCGAACGTTCCCAACATTGTACACCGCTAACGGTTTCGATTTTGTCGCTAACACGAGCTTGGCTGGCGTGAAAAGTTTCGATATTTTGCTTGGCAACAGAAATTGCCTCTTTTAGCTCGTCGCTCACCAACCCTTCTGCAGCATCTAAATCTTCTTTCGAAACCTGCAGGGTGTCTATCTCAACACCATCGTAGTGGTAGGTATACTTACAGATGGCATTGTCGCCTTTGCGTTTTACCTCATCAAAAATGATTTTTACAATCTTATCGAGCTCTTCCCTATCCATAGTCGGACGGACTATTTGCTGCTCGAAATCATCACTTTTGCTGTAGCTAATTGTTTTCATCAGAGAATCATTTTTTCGATTGGAACAATAAGAATACCCTGTGCACCAGCATCTCTTAGCTGATCTATTATCTCCCAGAACTTATTTTCGTCGATAACCGAGTGCAGCGAACTCCAGCCCGGCTCGGCAAGTGGTATTATCGATGGGCTCTTCATTCCAGGAAGGATGCTAATAATCTCGTCAATCTTTTCGTTTGGCGCATTCAGCAGCACATACTTCTTGCTTTTAGCCTCTAGTACTGCTTTTATACGGAAGGTCAGCTTTTCGAGAATGACTCTCCCCTCCTCATCGAGAACTGGCGATGAAGCCAAGCAAGCCTCCGAATTAAACAGCACCTCCACCTCCTTTAGCCCATTTGTGAACAATGTACTACCCGAGCTAACAATATCGCAAATAGCATCGGCTAAACCAAAGTTGGGGGCTATCTCTACCGAACCCGAAATTTCGTGTATTTCGGCATCGATACCATTTTTGGCTAGGTATGCTTTTACGGTGTTGGGATACGATGTGGCCAGCTTTTTGCCGTTTAGATCGGACATTCCGTTATAGGATTGCCCCTTAGGTATGGCGATTGACACCCTGCATTTTGAAAAGCCAAGCGAGAGCTCGACCTTGATTTTTTTCTCGGTCTCGATTAGGGTGTTTTCTCCAAGAATGGCTACGTCGGCCACCCCATCTTCGAGGTACTGAGGAATGTCGGAATTACGTAGATAGAGAACATCTACGGGAAAGTTGCGGCTTGGAATAATAAGGCTGTTGGCAGAACCATCTAAGCTGATGCCACACTCTTTGAGGAGCTGTAACGAATCTTCGCTAAGACGACCTGATTTTTGAATTGCAATTTTTAACCTGCGCATGTGATGTCATTTTTGTTTAAGACGCTCAGGGGGCTATTGCTATAAACAAAAAAACCAACCTGAACATCAGGTTGGTTTCTATTTTTATGCTTATTCCACATTAAAACATCAAACCCATACCTGGAGGCATGCAGTATGATGATGATGTAGATTAAACAGCTTCATTTTTCTTGTTTTTTGACGGATGCAATGTAGAATGTTATTTTCTAAAAAGCAAATGTCGGTAAAATGCTTATTTGCAGCCGCATCCGCTTCCGCAACTTCCTTCGCCACTTTCTTCGCTTTCGCAGTCGCCTTCGCAACCACAATCGCCACCGCAACCACCTGCAGCATGAACATGCCCGTGGGTAAGCTCCTCTTCGGTAGCCTCACGAACACCAACAACTTCGCCAGCAAAGCTTAAATCGGCACCAGCAAGCATGTGGTTAAAGTCCATAACAACAACTTCGTCCTTAATTTCAACAACAATTCCCATCATGCGGTGACCTTCGCCATCCATCATTGGAACTTGGTTGCCAAGGGTAAGAAGCTCTGGATCGATTTGACCATCAACTTCAAAAATGTTTTTTGGAAGCTCAACAATCGCTTCGTCAACTTTAGGACCGTAAGCATCTTCGGTTGGAAGGTCAAAGCTAAACTTATCGCCAACCTTTAATCCGTTTACGTTTTCCTCAAATTTTGGAAGAAGGTAACCACCACCAAATACAAATTCCATTGGTCTATCAGCAGTAACTGTTTCAATTACGTTACCATCAACAGTAAGCTGGTAGGTTAAAGAAACAACTGAGTCTTTAGTAATATTCATCGAATAAAAAAATTAAATTACAACACAAAAGGAAGCTGTCTTCCAGAATAAATGCAAAACTAAACAAATAATATTATTACTAAGTTCAGCTCTTAACTTTTATTTTGCTAGATAACCTGAAAAAGGCAGCTAAACATAGCTAGTAGAAGTATTACCGGAAGCAACTTTCACCTATCCGTACAATCAGCGACCCTACTCCTACTAAATTCACATCATGCTTTAGTACGTTAGCACATCTATCACCATTTTGATTGCTCAAAATTAAGAGCGAACTTTAAACTATTAGCTGGCGTTATTGTATTTACGATAGGTAAAAAACA
>CAXYUU010000333.1:0-4268 GCA_964292015.1 uncultured Acetobacteroides sp. | reverse complement strand
TTCCGATACGAACGTTCCGGCTCGTCCCGACCCCTCGGGAAGTTCCGAAACGTACGTTCCGGTTCGTCCCGACCCCTCGGACAGTTCCGAAACATACGGTTCAATTTATACACTTAGGCAGGACGCTAATACGTACAATAAAAAAGGCGGAGCCCCTAAGCCCCGCCTTTCTAATATCTAACGACTAAAATCTAACGTCTAGCCTCTAGTGTCTCATGCTTTCGAAAAAGTCGTTGCCCTTATCGTCTACGATGATAAATGCGGGGAAGTTTTCGATGCGAATCTTACGAACCGCCTCCATTCCCAACTCTGGGAAGTCGATCACCTCTACGCTCTTGATGCTATCCTTTGCCAGGATGGCAGCAGGACCGCCAATGGAGCCAAGGTAGAAACCACCATGCTTTTTGCAGGCATCGGTAACCTCCTTCGAGCGGTTGCCCTTAGCCACCATAATCATGGAGCCACCAAGACTTTGGAATAGATCTACGTAGCTGTCCATACGGCCGGCGGTGGTTGGGCCAAAGCTGCCCGATGCCATTCCGGTTGGCGTTTTGGCAGGGCCGGCATAGTAAACCGGGTGCTTCTTAAAGTACTCCGGCATAGGTTTTCCGGCATCGATCATCGCCTTAATTTGGGCGTGGGCAATATCGCGAGCCACGATAAGCGTTCCGCGTAGGTTCAGGCGGGTTTTGATAGGGTACTTCGATAGCTCGGCCAATACCTCATCCATCGGTCTGTCGAGGTCGATATCTACCGCTGGGGCAAGATAGGGAGCCTTTTCGGGAAGGAAGCGGCGTGGGTTGGTTTCAAGCTGCTCTAGGAAGATGCCATCCTCGGTGATTTTACCCTTAACATTACGGTCGGCGCTGCAGCTAACCCCCATACCTACTGGGCACGAAGCCGCGTGGCGGGGTAGGCGGATAACGCGAACGTCGTGTACGAAGTACTTGCCACCAAACTGAGCACCAATGCCCGATTTCTGGCAAATCTTCTTAATCTTTTCTTCCCACTCTAGGTCGCGGAAGGCTTGTCCACCCTCGTTGCCTTCTGTTGGTAGGTGATCAAGGTATCCAGCCGACGTCTTCTTCAGGGTGGCCAAGTTCATCTCTGGCGACGTGCCGCCAATAACGATGGCCAGGTGGTAGGGTGGGCAGGCCGATGTGCCTAGATCCATAATCTTTTCGGAAACAAACTTGGTTAGCGACTCCTCGTTAAGGAGCGCCTTGGTTTGCTGGTAAAGGAAGGTTTTGTTTCCCGATCCGCCACCTTTGGTGACAAATAGGAACTCGTATTTGTTGCCCTTTTCGGCGTAGATGTCAATTTGAGCGGGTAGGTTGGTGCCTGTGTTCTTTTCGTAGAACATGTTGAACGGAACCACCTGCGAGTAGCGGAGGTTACGGTCGCGGTAGGTTTCGAAGATTCCTTTCGATAGGTGAAGGGCATCCTCGGCATTGGTCCAAACGCCTTCGCCTTTTTTACCTAAAACGATAGCCGTACCGGTATCCTGACAGGTTGGGAGCTCGCCTTCGGCAGCCACCACCTGGTTCAACAGCATGGTGTAGGCCACAAAACGGTCGTTGTCGGTAGCCTCGGGATCGTCGAGAATGGCGCGCAGGCTGGTAAGGTGTGCAGGGCGAAGGTAGAACGATACGTCGGCCATTGCCGTGCGAGCAAGCAGCTCGAGCCCTTCGGGGGCAACCTTAAGAATCTTACGGCCATCTACCTCGATGGTCGAAACGTAATCTTTGGTAAGTAAGCGGTACTCTGTGGTATCTTCCTTAATTGGAAAAGGTTTCTGATAGAAAAATTCTGCCATTGCTTCCTCTGTTTACACGTCCCGAGTAAGGGGCGCAGGTTTTGAAATGTTTATTTGTGTCACAAATATAGCGGTAAATGGGGAAGAAGTGCGAGCTTAAAACGTGCCTTACAACATTAATTATAAGGATGGGGTACGGAAAGTACGCAGTAGCCAAGGGGCGGGTGGATGTAGCTGCTGTAATTTGACGGGCAAGCATGCCGATAAACCCATTCGGTTCCTAAAACCTGTTGGGTTTTCCCCAGAGATTTCGCGTTTAACCGTTGTCGATAGCAATGCCGTAGCATTTTATGTGTAGTGGAGATTCTTCTTATTCTTTTTTGAAGGCAAAAAAGAAACAAAAAACCTTGGCACGAATTAACTCGCTCGGTCGCGGATGAATGTTTCGATTTCAATGGATGTCGTAGCCCTGATGAGGTTACAGGAGCGAGGAATGCTGTGATAGCTCCCTCGCTCAAACAGAATTCCTGCCAGTCTGGTATGGCTTCGCCATGTTGTCTACGGAAGAAGGTTTTCAGGAGATATTCCAATTGTTTGCCGACTGCTCGTTGTTTGCCGACTGCTCGTTGTTTGATATAGGAACGTTTTTATTTAAAGGTTCATCCAGACTTCCTTCTAACCAAATTTCTTAAAACCGAAATCCCTGGGTTTTCCCCTATCTTTGACAGCTCTTTAAAACTATTCGTGCCGATGAACCAGCTTCTAGCAACCTCCATAGATGCAGCACTGGCTGCAGGCAAGGCCATTATGGCTATTTATGATGATCCAAAAAGCGACTTCGAGGTGGAGCTCAAGAGCGATAGCTCGCCGCTTACGGTTGCCGACCGCCGCAGCCACGAGGTGATTATGTCGTACCTCGAAACAACGCCCTACCCCATCTTAAGCGAGGAGGGTAAGGCCACTCCCTACTCGGTTCGCAAAAGCTGGCGCACGCTCTGGATTGTCGATCCGCTGGATGGTACCAAGGAGTTCATCAAGCGCAACGGCGAGTTCACCGTCAACATCGCGCTGGTAAGTCAGGGTTCGCCGGTGCTTGGGGTGATATACGTTCCGGTAACCGGGATGCTCTACTACGGGGCGCAGGGCGTAGGCTCATTTCGGGTTCGTGCCGATGGGCAACCCGATGCCGCCTCGCTGATGGATGATGCCGATAAGCTACCCATTCGGCTTAGCTCCGACAGGTTGAGGGTGGTTGCCTCGCGCTCGCACATGAATGCCGATACCCAAACCTTTATCGATAGCTTGAGGAGTATCCATAGCAACGTGGAGCTGGTAACCAGCGGCAGCTCGCTGAAGATTTGTCGCATTGCCGAGGGCAGCGCTCACATCTACCCACGCTTTGCCCCAACAATGGAGTGGGATACCGCTGCCGGGCACGCCATCGCCCTATTTGCAGGTAAGAATTTGTATAAGGACGACTCCTCGGATCAGCTGGAGTACAACAAGCCCGACCTGCTGAATCCGTGGTTTATTGCCAGGTAGCTAACCGTAGGTAAAGCTGCTATTTCGCCTGTCTCATTTCTCATATCTCACTTTCGTACATCGGAGGGTCGGATCAGTCAATTCACGGACGAGAATTCGTAAATCGGGGGGGCGAATGTACTCTTCTCCGAGCGGAGATGCTGTTCATACGGATAAGGCGCAGTTATAAATCTGCACCAGCTGTATTGAAAGTCGACGAAGCCAATCACGAAAAACTTACGAAGTCGCTAACCGTTGGCAAAGCTGTTATTTCTCAAATCTCAAATCTCATTTCTCACCTCTCACATCGCATTTCTCAGATCGAAATATTCCATATCTTTAACATCACAAAACAAAGCTGTAATGACACAAATATCATTTAAAAAAACACTAATTCTTCTTGCAGCGGTAGGGCTAATTGCCGTTTCCTGTACCGATAAGAAGAGCCAGTCGAAAGATCTTCTGCTTTCGACAATAGACACGACCATTAATCCTGGCGATGACTTTTTTGCCTATGCCAATGGCCTATGGATTAAGAATAATCCGATACCTGCCGCCTATAGCCGCTGGGGAATTGGTAATATTATCGACGACGAAATTTTCGATCAGCTTCGCGATATAAACGAGAAATCGTTGAAGGAGGGTGGCTCAGCAGGAAGCAACTCCCAAAAAATTGGAGACTTTTGGCATAGCGCCATGGATACGGTGTCCATCGAAAAGGAGAAGCTAAATCCGCTAAAGTCCGATTTAAGCCGTATTGCCAGCATCAAAACGCCAGCCGATGTTTTGGCTGAGGTGGCCTACCTCCATACGCTTGGCATGCAGCCGGTCTTTACCATGTATGTTACCCAGGATCAAAAAAACTCGGAGGTGCTAGCGCTCTACCTTCAGCAGGGAGGTATTGGCTTACCCGACCGCGACTACTACTTTAATAAGGATAAGCATACTGCTGATGTCCGTAAGGATTACCAAGGTACCTTCCTCGTAAACA
>CAXYUU010000332.1:0-4279 GCA_964292015.1 uncultured Acetobacteroides sp. | reverse complement strand
CTTTTTATGCTATGCAGATGCGCATGAAGGGGGCCAACTCCGGGGTAATCGAGGACTGCCGAGATAGAATGAGCATCGCATACCTGGCCATCTTCGGTTTGCATTAGTATGGTTCGCGTTCCGTGAATAATTCCGTCGGTTCCGATGGTTAGGGTTGCCGCTGTTTCGTCGGTATCGGCACCGCAACCACCTGCTTCGGCACCGTATAGGGCAACTCTTTCATCGTCTATAAAATGGTAAAAAGCACCAGCAGCGTTACTTCCTCCTCCAACGCAGGCAATTACGGCATCAGGATAAGCGCGTCCTTCCTTTTCGAGTAGCTGTTTGGCAATTTCTTCGCTTATTACCGATTGGAACTGGGTAACCAAGTCGGGGTAGGGATGTGGTCCAATTGCAGACCCAATTAGGTAGTGCGTATCCTCGGTGTGCGAAATCCAGTAGCGGATGGCCTCGTTGCAGGCGTCCTTAAGGGTTTTAGTACCCGATGTAGCAGGTACTACGGTTGCCCCCAACATTTTCATCCGCATTACGTTGGGTTGCTGGCGTTGCATGTCTACTTCACCCATAAAAACGGTGCATTCGAGTCCGAGTAGTGCCGCAACAGTTGCCGAAGCAACGCCATGCTGACCGGCACCTGTTTCGGCAATAATCTTAGTTTTACCTAGGCGCTTTGCCAGTAATGCCTGTCCGATTACGTTATTGAGCTTGTGCGATCCGGTATGGCAAAGGTCTTCGCGCTTGAGGTATATTTTATATCCGTATTTTTCAGATAGCTTTTGAGCGTGAAAAAGAGGGGTGGGCCTGCCAACATAGTTGTGCATTAACGATTTGAAATCCTCGATAAAGGATGGATCGGTAATGATTTGTTGATAGGTATCAGCTAGTTCGGCTACATTTTTTTGCAGCATTTCGGGGATATATGCACCACCGTAGTTACCGTAGTAACCCTGTTTGCTTACTTTTTTAGACATTGGTCGTACTTTCTTTGTTAAGTTGCTTAGCTTCTCTATGTTTTTTATTCCAGGTCTATCTTCAAATCGGCTATTTACGTCGATCCCAGCAAATTGTTTATTGCTGTATTTTAGAATTTTATCGACAATTTCTAAATCGATGCCTCCACTAAGAATGAATGGTACGTTTAGGTTGTAGCAGGTAAGTGCATCATGATCAAACTGCTTACCTGTTCCGCCAAATTCTTCGGTTTTCGTATCGAAAAGGAGATAGGTGCAGCTGCTTACATACTCATCTAAATTGGTTGGTAGCTGGTTGCTTACTCCAAATGCCTTAATAATTGGTATGTGACTGCTTACTTTTTGGCAGTATTCCGGACTCTCGTTTCCATGTAGCTGAATGAGGTCAAATACTCCACTATGAGCTACTTGTAGTATGGTTTCTAAACGTTCATTTACCACTACGGCAACCTTTTTTATCTGCTTAGGGAGTAATTCTATAATGCTACGGGCCTTTTCGATGCTTACATATCGCTTCGATTTAGGATGAAGGATAAAGCCCATCATCGTAGGGTTTAGCTTGGCAACGGCAATGGCATTATCAATTTGTGTTATGCCGCAAACTTTGAGTTGAAAAGGGGCTTCTTGTGCTGTTTTTGTGTCCATCCTTGATCTTTTTACTCAAAAACGTTACAATGTATGCCTGTTGCCTTCTGCTGCTAAAATTGCACTCTTTATGGCGTTTGTAAAGTTTAGGCAGGCTTCTCCTGGATTTTGATTTCGCATAAGGAATTCGCCGATCAGGAAGGCGTTAAAACCTAGATTCTTCAACATCATGTAGTCTTCCACACTGGAAATTCCGCTTTCGGCAACCTTTACTACAGCGTTGGGTAGTAGCTGTAGCATATTTGCCGTGTGGCTAAGGCTGATCTTGAAAGTATTGAGATTTCGGCTGTTAACTCCAATAATTTGCGCTTCCGATGGGAACTTTTCAAGGTCTGACTCTCCATGCACTTCGATTAAGGCTTCAAGTCCAATTTCGTGAGCGTATGCTAGGTAGTCCCTTAACTGCCCTTTTTCAAGAACTTCGGCGATTAGAAGAATGGCATCAGCGCCAAGTGCTTTTGCTTCCGCAATTTGAAAGGTATCTATAACGAAATCTTTTCTGATAATTGGGATTGACGTAACGCTTCTTGCTTCAACTAAATCGCTGTCTGAACCATCGAAGTAGCATCCTTCTGTTAGAACTGAAAGTGTACTTGCACCGCCTGCCTGATATCCTGAGGTTACATGTTTTACATCAGCCAGGCTGTTTATCAACCCTTTCGAGGGCGATTTGCGCTTGAATTCGGCTATAATTCCTAGCTTATCAGGATTTAATAGGTGCTCTTTAAACGAAAGGCATTCCGTTTTAAAGTTGGGCATCGTCTCAAGCTCAAGCTGCGACATAGTGCGCTTGCGTTGGGCAACCTCTTTAATCTTGTTGGCGACAATTTCTTTAAGTATGCTCATCTTACTGTAAGTTAATCAGCTTTTTGAATGTGTTTAATGCCTTGCCCGATTCAAGCACTTCTCTTGCAATTTCGATACTTTCAGGTAGCTGCTTGTTACAATCATAACAGCTAATTGCAAGGGCAGAGTTGGCGATAACTACCTCGTTTTGCGCTTTAGTACCTTTCCCGGTAAGAATATTCATAAATATCTTAGCCGATTCTTCGATTGTCGAACCACCCAAAAAATCGAAAGGTTTGGGGGGCGAAAACCCGTAATCTTCGAAGTTTATCAACGTTTCGCCTTGTTGACTAAAGTGCTTAATTGGCGATGTTAACGATACCTCGTCATAACCATCTAGCGAATAAACTACCGCAAATTGTTGGCTCTGCGATTGTAAGAAGTACGAATAGATTCGTCCTATTTCGGCATTAAATACGCCGCTTAGCTGGTATTGTGGTGTGGCAGGATTAACTAAAGGTCCTAATAGGTTAAAAAATGTCTTAATCCCCAGCTGTCTGCGTATTGGTCCAACAACTTTTAATGCAGGATGAAATAGAGGTGCGTGCATAAAGCAAATGCCAGCATGCTCAAGTTCGTTTTGCAGTTTTGCCTCTTCTTTTGAAAACTTGTAGCCTAGCTGTTCCATTACGTTAGACGAACCGCTAATTGATGACACTCCGTAGTTCCCGTGCTTTGCAACTGGTACACCAGCACCAGCTGCTACAAATGACGAGAGAGTCGAGATGTTAAAGGTGTTCTTTCCATCACCACCTGTTCCGCAGAGATCGATCACCTTGCTATCGTTTAGGTTAACGCGTAGGGCAAGCTCCATTAGGGCGCTTCGAAAGCCCTGAAGCTCCTCTACGGTTATGTTTCGCATGATGTATGCGGTAAGAACAGCAGCTATTTGCGAATCGTTGGCTTCGTTCTGGGCTATTTTGTGCATCAACTTCTTCGATTCGTCGAAGGTGAGCTTTTGATGCTCTATGAGCTTAGTTAGTAGTCTTTTCATTGGGCTATTGAATTGGCGTTAAACGTTTAATTACGGCGAACTAAAATCTATTAAGCCAATTCTCAATCATTTCATAACCATGTGGTGTTAATACCGATTCAGGGTGAAATTGTACTCCGCAAACATCGAACTCCTTATGGCTAAGCGCCATTATGTTACCATTTTCATCTTCTGCTTCTATGGTAAGGCATGTTGGTAGAGTTTCTTTGGAAACAACCCACGAATGGTATCTTCCAACTTCTAGCATAGCTGGTAATCCGTTAAATAAGTAGTGTCTGGGGATTTTTACTTCAATTGATGATGCAACTCCATGGTAAACGGTGTCAAGGTTTAGGAGTGTTCCTCCAAAAGCCTCTGCAATGGCTTGCTGACCAAGACAGACTCCAAAAATCCTTTTTGTACTGTAGTATTTTTTGATTACAGGAAGTAGCAATCCAGCCTCCACCGGAATGCCAGGCCCAGGTGAAAGGATAATGCCATCGTACTTGTCAATATCTTCCAAGGCTATTTCATCGTTTCTATAAACATCGACAGTATGACCGCCAACCTTGCATACGTAGTGAACTAAGTTGTAGGTAAAAGAGTCGTAGTTGTCGAATACAAGTATATGTGCCATAGTTAAATGTTTACGTAGTTAGATGCCTGTTCGAGTGCCAAGCGAAGCGCGTTGAGCTTATTGTTAACCTCTTGTAGCTCGCCCTCTTCTGTAGAGCCGATAACTACACCTGCACTTGCTTGGTAGGTTAGCATTTCATTTTTACTAAAAAACGAGCGGATGGTAATGGCATGGTTTAATGATCCGCCGAGACCGATATAGCCTATT
>CAXYUU010000331.1:0-4304 GCA_964292015.1 uncultured Acetobacteroides sp. | reverse complement strand
GTTTTTAACACTCTGATTTAGTGTTAATTAACCATGTATACGTCGTCAAAAATGGGGGAAATTGTGCTTTTTTGAATTGGAGATATGGAAAGAGCTGGTTGGGTACTACACAAAAAAAGCCCCTGCAATTTGGTTACAGGGGCTTTTTTGGCGGTTTACTATGGATAGCTCGATTTGATCGCTAAATTTTCATATTGACAGGCAGATTTGAAGGGTTGTAATCCTTGCCAGGGCGAAGTTTTTCGTATAAACTGAATACTAAAT
This sequence comes from uncultured Acetobacteroides sp., assembly GCA_964292015.1. GTDB lineage: Bacteria > Bacteroidota > Bacteroidia > Bacteroidales > ZOR0009 > Acetobacteroides. The sequence continues at coordinate 4,040 of CAXYUU010000331.1, read as the reverse complement.
ACATTAACCCACTGGGTATTTGTGTGGAAAGTCCAGCTTGTTGCTGGAACGGTAGCTTTCTTTCGGATGATTTATCCAACTCGATTATGCCACCGGTCATCTTGATGGGCGATACTAGTATTGACGAAATGAGGTTAGGGCATTCGTTCTCGTCGATGCGAATGCGGGGTATTTTGCGCTCTTCCTCGGATAAGAGGCGTAGAAATAGCTGAAAATGCTCCCAGTGAAATATGGTACGCTGGTACTTATTTTTAAGGGTTACATGCCATCCATGACTTTCGAGTGCTGCTTTAAACTTCTTGGCATCAGTGTCGTGCATTTGCTGCTGCTCTTTCTTTTGGTTACCGGCACGGTCGTAGTAGAGGTCGATAAACTTGTTTGGGTGATCGCTAAAGAAGTCGTTGAACTTACGGGCAAGGTCGGACAGATCGTCGGGACTGTAAACGTAGAACTCTTTTAATATTCGGAGCTCGCTTTCGCGACGTTTTTCCTGAGCGACCACACATGAGGCAAAGCCTCCGGGGTCGAAACCAATGAGCAGCTTTTCGTCCTTTTTGCAGTACTTGAGCATGCCGCTTGTTACCTTAAATGTATCCTTCAGATTGAGCGTCAATAAGGAATCATACATATAGCCATCGGAATAGGTATGCTTGTTTTCGTCGAAGGAGGCAAAGAACATGTTGGCAACTTTGCGTTCGCGAACGGCGCAGATGGCTACGAGAAATTCTTCTATCGTCATTGATTTGAGCATGTTGGCAAAGTAGCGGATGCCTAGCACGTCTTTATTTACGAAGGTGGAGGCGCGGAGGTAGAAGGTGGCGGCCATGCGCTGTTGGCGCAATATTTCCTCCCATTTGGCAATATTGGATGCCGATACACTCTCGCCATTTTGCTTGCGCTGCAGTAGATCGTTTACATGCAGGGCTGTTGTCACGATTTCGGATATTAACTTCTTGTTGACGCTTTGCTCGAACTCGTAGAACCACGAGTTTTCGCCCAGGGATACGCGAGCGGTGTCGCTTATGCCTGTGATGCCTTGAAAATATGGGGACTTATGCGTATTGGATACGCTTTTATCTTTACTCTTACTTAGGCGCGAGACACGAAGGGCCGGGAATATTCGGGTTTTAATTTTGTCTCCCTTATTATGCTTCATCTCCTCGATGAAGGCGTGCACGACGTTGGCCCCGGCTATAGAGTCGGCTCGCTCGGATGATACGAGACGGATGTTGTGGCCATTCCAAAAGGTAATGGTATGCTCGTGATGCTGTATGGGATAACGAGGCTTATTGAAGTGTGGAGGTAGGTTTTTTTCGCCTACAACGTAGTGAACGCCCTCTATAAGCAACGGCTTACCATCTTCGCCACGCGCATCGCCAAAAAAGGTAAGGATGTTGGGGACGATAATGGACAGCAACGCCACATAGGACGAGTGGGCAAGTACGGAGGTTTCGCCCGGAAGGCTTTCGACTACGCGGAGAATGCGTGGTCCGAGTACCCCTTCGGTTTTTCCACCGGCACGCCCCATCTCGACAATGGTGATATTGGCATCGATAAGATTTACGATGATCTGGGCGAGGTTCATGTAGTACTCGTCGGCGGTGGCCTTCTTTCGTGTTTTTTCGGGTAGTTCGTTACTCATTTTCGACTTCTTCGAAGTTTACATCGGTTATACCCGCATCGTTTGCGATACGCGTTTTTTCGGTGGTAGTGGTTGGCAGCGTAGAAATAAGCTTGATATACTCGCCCTTTTCGGCCTTACTGGCTATTTCGTGTAGCGACTCCTTATCGTAGCCAAGGTCGGATGCCTTGATTTTATTCGAGATGATAAATATCGGCATGTGAATCTTATCGGGATCGATGCGCTCGGTGGCCTTGGTACGGAATTCGTGCGCCTTTTCGAAGCACCGCTTAGCGGTATCGTACTTGTCGGTTGCAATACACAGGCGAGCCAAATCCTCCATTTTATCGGCATAGTAATTATCCCATGCCTCGGCTGAAATGGTATCGTCGACATGAAATATATTCATGGCATCGTAGTAGCGATCGCGAGCGGTGCCGAATGGTAGCATGGGGAAGAGCACCTGCAACTCGCGCACGACGCGAGACATTACGGCTCCTGTTTTATGCACAAAGGCAGGTACCGACGAAACATGGTCGACATACTCCTGCAACTCGGCAGGAATGGCCGAGGTTTTACCTGTACGACGATACGAGTCGATAAGTGCTGGGTCGAGCGTTCTGAAACGTTCTAACATTGTGCTCATACGCCGAAGTAATCTTTTTTAATTCGCTGAATTCGGCGCTCTTTAAGGAGGTTTTCGCGCTGCTCTATGGCATCCTTATCGCCCTGCTCGCACTTTTTCATAAGAGCGGCATCGATATTGTAAATACCGACCTGCTCGCCTTGGCGATAGGTACGGCTAACCAGCGAATCGGGTTTGGCGAACTCGTCGGCAAGTAGCCTAGCCTCGTCGGCAGGGAGTACCAGCATGTCGATGATTTCGTCGATGGTGTACTGAAGGGCACCAAATGACTTAATTTGCTTGATTATGGTATCGGAAAGTATCATTCGCCTTATTCTTTAGACGAATGTATATACTTGGCCACATAGACCATAGGACAAAGAAAAAGCCCCGTATTTACAGGGCTTTAAGGTTACCATTCGACACCGTTAAGAAGGATTACGACTGATGGATCGAATTGACGCATCCGGTTGACGGTAACTTGACAATACTGAGGAGATAGCTCCATTGCATAGCAGACGCGCCGTAGCTGGTGCGAAGCAAGCATGGTTGTACCCGACCCTACGAAGTTATCGGCAACGATATCGCCAATTTTACTGCTGTTTTGAATTTGGTATCCAATAAGTGGTATCGGCTTCATGGTTGGATGCTCGGCATTACGCATTGGCTTGTCGAACTCGAGCACGGTAGTTTGCTTTCGGTTGGTGTACCAAGGATGTGCAGCCCCTTTTTTCCAACCGTAAAGGCAAGGCTCATGCTTCCACTGATAATCTTGGCGACCTAGTACCATTTGATTTTTAACCCAAATAAGGCACTGCTTAAGCATGACTCCCGCATTTACCATTGCGTTGCGAAAGTTGACCCCTTCGCTATCGGCATGCCATATATACCAAGGTGCACCCGGGTGGGTGTAGGTGGCCATATTAGCAAACGATGTGGAAAGAAACGTGTAGAAAGCATCGTTACTCATATTGTCGTTAAGGATGGTTAGCGCCTCCTTAGTACCGCCTTCGTAGGCAACATTGTAAGGAGGATCGGTAACCACCATGCTAGCCATTTGACTACCGAATAAAGCAACATACGATTCGGGTTTTGTACTATCGCCACATAGCAAACGATGTGGGCCAATTTCGATAATATCGCCCTCCTTTATTTCGGTTTGAATAGTAGCAGGGATATCGTACTCATCGTCTTCGAGATCGAGAGGAACAGAACCGTCCATTTGCTCTTCGGAAAGAAGGGATAATCGCTTAGCAGAAAAATCGAGATTAAACAATTCGAGCTCCACATCGCCAATCTCGTACATCTCGAAAAGATGCGTATCGGGATTTACCGTTGCAAAGACCGAGTTAAGTGCCGCAATTTCGGCCACGGCCTCGCGCTTGCTACTGGCATAAATTGGCTGGTAAGGTATTGGCGGGATTTCGTAGCCACGCTCGCGAAGTTCGACCAGCGCACGCTTGCGCTGGTGGGCATCGATGATCCAAAGAACGCCCTCCTCGTCTTTCCATGTAAGGAAGGCGTACTTGAACCCACGAGTGAGAATAATGTTTTGAAGCTTGTGGTTTAAGTCGTGATCGTACAGCTTAAAATCCTCTTGAAGTTCGCAGAACGAATCAACTGGAGCCGTTGGAAGATTGCCCAGGTTGAATACCGTGATTTGTGTTTCCATTTTGCAAGATGTCGGTGAATAACTCAAGTAAGTCCTGATGTTTCTTGGGCTCTACACTCCACGCCTCGCGCTGTTTTTCGTCGACATCGGGTCGTTTAAGAAACGTCTGGTAACGAGGTACG
>CAXYUU010000330.1:0-4305 GCA_964292015.1 uncultured Acetobacteroides sp. | reverse complement strand
CCAGGCCAACCTGCCGGCAGATCGAAAAAGGAGACATCTGCAGATTCCACCACCAAAAATCTTTTTTTCGCCCTGGAATCTGCAGATTCCTCCACTAAAAATGTGTTGGCAGCCCAGGAATCTGCAGATTCCACCACCAAAAAAACTTTTTTTGCCCCGGAATCTGCAGATTCCACCTCCAAAAATGTTTTTGCACCCCTGGAATCTGCAGATTCCTGTTTTGCAGGGTATCAAAAGGCATCCCAAGCTAGGATTTCGTACTTAAACCTAAAGTTGAGCACGAGCAGTAAGAAACCACCCCCGGCTTCGCCGACCCCTCCTTAAAAAAGCAGAGGAATACGCCCTGTGCAAATTTCATCTTCACCATCAGCTGCTTACTTCAAAAATACGCTACCACTGGGTTGGTGAATTTGAAATGGAGAGCTTACTGTTTCGTATAATGTGTAATCGGAGCGTACTCCCCTCCTTACCAAGGAGGGGTGCCCGAAGGGCGGGGTGGTAGGTGCTATATAAGCTAACAACCTTTGTTAGGACGAGACAAACCGCGCCCCCTTAGGCATCCCAATCAAGCCCCCTCTTTTGTTGTATATTTCTTCCTACTTTTACCCTCAAATCTACAACCGTACTGTCATGCTAAAACGCCCGATCGTTGTTGCCCTGCTCGCCTGCCTGTCGCTGATGGGTAGCGCACAGCCGCTAGCTATTCCCCAAAAGGTAAAAAGTCTTTCCGACACCACTACTATAGGCGTAAACCTCAACGGTTCGTCGTACTTCTACAACTACGAGTACTTTAAACCCTACGCCGAGGGATTCACCCAGCCGGGATTCTCGCTGGTGCCCACCGTTCAGGCCAGCTTCGGAAGCAAGCTGCTGCTGGGTGCGGGCGTTCACATCAACAAGTACTGGGGGACTAAGCCCTTTGCCGAGTCGACACCGGTTGTCTTTGCCCGTTACCAAGCGCTTAAAAACTTCTACGTGCAGGTTGGAACCATCGAAAACCGCGACGGGCATATGCTTAGCAATGTGCTCTACAATCCGCTATACAAGATCGACTACCGCCAGGAAAACGGGCTACAGCTCCGCTACTACGGCAGCAGCCTCTTTGTCGATGCGTGGGTAAGCTGGGAGAACTACATCCAGCAGGGCGTTAAGGATCAGGAACGGCTAACCGCTGGCGGATCGATTCTGGCACGACTTACCCCCGAGCAGAGCCGCTGGGAGGTGATGCTGCCCATTCAGGTGGTGTTTAAGCATATTGGCGGACAGATTAACGACAAAACCGATCCCACCATGAAGATGCGCACGCTATCGAACATGAGCGTGGGGCTACAGGTGGCCTACAAGTACAACGCCGCTGGCGATAAGGTGGGTGTGCTGTTTCAGCCCATCAAGTTTAACGACAACGACGACTTCAAACCAATTAAGGGCAACAGCGGCAACGGCGGATTGGCCGCTACGCTGTTCGCTAAAACCCAGTCGGTAGACCTGCAGCTGGGCTACCTCTACGGCAAGAACTTCTACACCATACTGGGCGATCCCATCTACAACAACATCACCTTCTCCTACGACCATATCGATCGTACCAAGGAGCTGTACACCGGCACCGCGGCATTTCACCAGCAGGTGTACCCCGGCATCCAGTTCCGTGCCGATGCGGGCGGCTACTACAACCCACACTACGGCGACCTCGACTACTACTACGGGGTGGGAATAATTGTGGAGATGAGTAGAATGGTAAAGTGGTAGAAAGAGATGTGAGACTTGAGATATTGGACTTGAGATGCTCGCTAGGCGGTATCCACAAAAGCAGGCGGCCAAGCTTGCCACCAGGCGTGGACAACGCTCAAAAGCGCAAGCGACAGTCCGCAACATCGCCAAAAGGGCAAACGCCCAAACGCCCAAACGGGCGATAAGAAATAGGTACCATGTGCCATTATGGCTCGTTACAAAGAAGCTCGTACCGGTTGGTGCGAGCTTTTTTGCTGAACCGACAATACGCCGAGGAGGGGGTGAAGTCGAAGAGCGTATTATGCCATGCCGCTACGGCTCCACCTCAACAGAATGGAGCCTGCTAGGTGATGAATTTTTTCGCATTCGGGTTCCACTTTATAATCATCTTTTCGATAACCTCAATTTTTATTGGCTTGCTGGTGTAGTCGTCCATCCCCACCGCTAGGCAGCTGTCGCGATCGGCACCTAGCGCGCTGGCGGTCATGGCCACAATCCGAGGTCGTGCATCCTGATACTTTTTGACAATTGCTCGCGTAGCTTCGAGGCCATCCATTTCGGGCATTTGAATATCCATAAAAATCAAGTCGTACGGTTGGCGTTCGAGCGCTTCGAGCACTTCGAGCCCGTTGGCAACAATATCGGGGGTGTAGCCGTAGTACGAAAGCGACTTGCGCATGAGCTTTTGGTTAATGGTGTTATCCTCTGCAACTAAAATGTTGATGGGATATCGCTCGAACAGGTGCGATTTACTATCCTCAATTTCGGCATCGAAGCTTTCGATGTTGTTGCTGAGCAGGACTTTTTTAAGCGTATTTACAACATTCGAAATCTTAAGCGGCAGGTAAAGCTGCGCGCAAAATTGTTTTTCGTTTATCTGGGCATGGGTCGAATTGATAAAAATGGTTCGAACCCCTTCCATGTCGTAGGTTGGATTGTCGGTAATCACCAGCGATTTATCCCATGATTTAGACGAGGAGGAAACCCCTAGCGCTTCTAAAAAGTTGCAAATCGATGCCCTGCTCTGCTCATCATGGATATGGGGAAAGATGGAGATGTTGGCAAACTTGCTGCCAATAGCAGTTATGTCTGCAACTCCAGTTTGTTCGAGCGGTAGGGTAAAGGTAAAGGTCGATCCAAGGCCATGCTCGCTGGTAACGCCAATTGTTCCGCCCATGAGATCTACCAAGCGGCTGCTTATGGCAAGGCCCAATCCGGTACCTCCATAGCGTCGCGAAATAGACGCATCAACCTGGTTAAAGGCCTTGAACAGGCGATCCTGCTTGTCTGTAGGAATGCCGATTCCGGTATCTACCACCTTAAACTCGACGGTTGTCATCTCGCCTATTCGCCCGCTTTCGATAAGGCTTACGGCTATTCGAATGCTTCCGCTTTCGGTAAACTTTACGGCGTTACCCACAAGGTTAACCAGGATTTGTCGAATACGGGATACATCGCCAACTAGCCGCCTCCTGATGTCTGGGCTTACCGTATAGCTGACATCCAGCTTTTTCTGTGCCGTAGTTAGCCAGAAAAGATCGAGCACATCTTCGATACATAGCCTTATGTCGAATGGGTTAAGCTCCAGCTCCATTGCTCCCGATTCTATTTTCGAGAAGTCGAGAATGTCGTTGATAATCGTAATAAGGGCATCGCCGCTGTTGCGTATGGAGCTTAGGCATTCGCGCTGCTCTTCGTTCAACTTGGTGCGCTGCAGGAGGCTGGTCATGCCAATTACGCCATTCATAGGGGTGCGAATCTCGTGGCTCATTTGTGCAAGAAACTGGGTTTTAGCATTCGCTGCCTGCATGGCCTCATGAGATTGCTTTTGGGCCTCTAGGATGGATTCTTCGAGGTTGAAATTTAGGTTGCTCAGGACTGTGTTTTTGTCGGTTAGCGCCTTCGATGAGGAGAATGATGCAATTGCGCCACCAATGCTGCTGGCAAACGACAAAAGGATTCGCTCTTCTTCGGGAGCTAGCTTAACCAAATGCTCCACGCTATGCATTGCTATAATTCCCCAAAAAGTTTCAGCAATAATTATGGGAAAGTAAAGGACATACTTCACCTCCTGTTGCTTTAGCATTGCCTGAAGCGATTCGGGCATTTGTTCGATTTGTATGCTGATGTAGCGCGATTCGACCAGCTCGTTAAATAGCTCGGATAGCGACTCGTCGAGGAGTACCGTACGCTTTTTGAGGATGTGAGTGGAAAGATCGATGCTATCTTTAGCCCACTCGTAACGAATTACGGCTTCGTAAGGGGGCTCCTCTCTGAAGTTTTTTACCTCGTAAATGTTTATTCGATCCTTACCACTTGCTATGCCAACTCGTTCGAGCGCACGGTCAATTGCAATGTCGAAATTGGTATGATTTGAGGTAATCAAGATGTTAGCAGCAGAGGCAACACTGCTCAGTAGAGTTGACTGTCTTTTTAGCTGCTGCTGGTTTTTGGAAACACCGTAGATATTGCGGTAAATCCATACATAGCCAAGCTGGTCTCCATCAATTTGCACGGGTATAAAATCGAGCAAAATTTCGGTACCATCCGATAGCGATAGCGTTATGTCGGTTTCTC
>CAXYUU010000329.1:0-4307 GCA_964292015.1 uncultured Acetobacteroides sp. | reverse complement strand
TTCGTTCTTTATTTTTCAACATCCTCAATATCTTTGAACTATTAAAAACTAGAAATAACAATCCACTAATAGATGTTATTATAGCAATTGAAAGTATCCAATCAATCAACAATGAATACTCCAAATTTATTAAATACAAAACGCTCAAACAACTAGCAATTGTACAATAATAAATACAATCAACTAGCAATAAATTTCTTACAGAAAAAATATTTGCTTTTACATTAAATTCTTTAATTACTATGTAATTCCAAGCTATTATTATAAATATGTATATTCCACAAATAAGATTATTTAGCAGAGACCTTTCAGAATGGACAAAATCAAGAAATGACATTACAACACAAGGTATTAACAAAAGAAAAAACAATTGCCAATTCTTTATTCTAAGTAAAAAATTCATATATAATTCTTTTGAAATTTTCGTTTTACATTAATGATAAATCATTTACTCCCACTAAATTTGGGAGATCCATCTTGTTTAGGTTCTGCAACCACACTTTCCCGATATTTCCTACAACCAGCAAACCATCCCCCCAACCAGGTTCCTAACCAAAATCAGTACACTACCGAACACGTTTAGTCAGCTTCCCGATTATAGGATGGAAGTTAAAGTAGCGAAAACCCCAAGGGTACCGCCGCTAGTGCTCCTGTGCAGGCGTAGCGGCATTCTGCCGTTGGGCAATGCGCTCCTCCAGCATCCGCCGCACCTCCTGCTGGTCGCTGTAGCCAACCTGGGCCAGCAGCTCGTCAAAGTAGGGCTCATCGCTCATGCGCAGCTGCTGCAAAGGTGTCTGTTTCGACTCCTGCCCCTGCTCGGGCACCCACTCCAGCACATCGTTGGGCGTACAGCCCAGCTTCAGGCACAGACGCTCCAAATCGGCAAATCGGAGCTGCAATAAATCCATGGATAAAATCCGGTGGGCGGTGGTAGAGTTGTAGCCCAACTCCTTCAAAAAACGGCTGGGGCGATGTGCCCCTAACGCCTTAAGAACTCGTGTTACGTTAATCCTCATCATGTCCGCAATAGTTTAGAATTTCAGATAGAGTAGCGAATATAAATAACCAGCTGCCAATTTAACATTTTTTCTCTTTCACAAGAACCCATTCTCCCGAATTTCTCTACCCCTCACCCATAATCCCCGCTCTCGCATGGTAATTCATCCTATTCACATGGCAATCTCTCACACTTGCATCATCATTCCTACAACTCGCAACTGCATTCCTACACCTTGCAACCATATTCCTACAACTCGAAACCACATTCCTACAATCTGGAACTGCATTCTTACAACTCGCTACCGTATTCCTACATATCGCTACCGTATTCCTACATATCGCTACTGCATTCTTACATATCGCTACTGCATTCTTACATATTACTACTGCATTCCTACATATTACTACTGCATTCCTACCAATCGCAACTGCATTCTTACCTTTCGCATAGTAATTCCTATAATTCGCATGGTTATTCCTACAACTCGCATGGTAATTCCTGCATTTCGCATGGTAATTCTTCGCTCTCGCATAGTAATTCCTCATTCTCGCAAAGCGATTCCGCATACTCACCTCCACCCTTCAATCGCCAGCTCCCATACTGTCCAAAACCTCGCCCCCACCCATAAACATGCGAAGGGCACCAAGCCTAAATCTGGTGCCCTTCGTATGTCAAATAGGCAGTCTGTACAATTAGTCAGCACCATCCATCTACTCAACCTACCGGTGCAGCTCCCAATCTATCCCACTCCGCAGCCGTCACCCCCCGATAAATTTTACATTTAAGATTTTTCCGCATTTTTCGATAAAAAAATTCGTCAGAAACGACTTCCTAGCATCGGTCTACCAAGTCGTTAAAAAGAAGCAAGCTCATTCCGTAAGCACCGTGGCGTAGCCCCACCAACAAGGTGAAAAATCTGTTCGAGCGAGCGTCGCCTCCACAGCTGATCCAAAAGACATGCAGCCCCCTTACCACGACCATTTAAGCAGGGTTAAAAGCTAGCCAAGCGACCGAGCGAGTTATTTTTCACCATGGTTTTTTGGTTCTTTTTTGCCTCCAAAAAAGAACAGAATTACATATACGCATCAGCTGGCCATCCGACCTTTTTTCAATGCGAAAACCGCAGCCATCACCCCCGATATCCTTCACTCCTTCGGAGCGTCTACACCCCATCAGTATTCTTTAACCTCCCGAGATGACTGCCGTATATCTTCGGTTTAACTCCCTCATCCTTTAACTTCTTCTAACTTCTGAAATATCTTCTGAAATTACTTCGTTTAACTTCCGATTAACTTTCGGTTACGGCTTACTCCTCATCACCACTAGCGTTCAGCGTCCGATTATCCATATTTTTAGCATTTAGCTTTGTCACCACCTTTTTCCCAGTTGTCTTTTCGAGTTGCAAACGGGCTGCCTTAGCCACATTGCCCCCTTTTCGAGCAACGTCCTTATTTTCGTCAAAAGTTTTAGGCTCTTTTTCCTTTGATATTTCGGTGGTCGACGCTTCTGCGAGCATATTCAACACGAGCTCCAAATTGGTCATATTGTCGCGAAGATTTTCCTTTTTCAAGTCTTTAAAGCCCCTGTACTGCTTAGTGGTAAAACCACTCCACGCTTTTGTTATCTCGTCCGTTAAAATTGCATACTCCTGCCCCTTTTTAACACCTCTACCATCCCATTCATCGGTAAGCTCCTTTCGAATTTCGATGCTCTTGAGTCGCTGGTTGATCCACTCTTTACTATACCCCTTCCGAAGGTACGTTTCCATCAATCGGTCGATGCCAATTTCGGGGTCTTCAATTTCGTCTATTCGCTCCCTCCCAACTTGTGCCAACCACATTTTAAATGGTTCTGCTTTTGGTGATGGAATGCTCTGCATAAGTCGAAACAGCTGCTCAGTGTCAGCTACATCAGTCAGCCTCATTTTACCATCGGCTGCTTCCATTTTCAAACCGTTACAATTTGTAACGGTTTCATTTCCTTCGGCGAGTAGTCTCTTTTTTAGTACACGCCAGTATACCTGAGGATTCTCACTTCCAGTAAGCACCCCCACAACATCCACAATGGAGAAATACCACTTCTCCTGGCTATCATCCCATTGTGTACGAATTCGCTTTTCGTCGAATAGCTTAATTGCAGCTTCTTTTGTCATGGAATCACGGTATCAAGTAAAGGTAAAAAAATCGCTTATGATGCCCATCAGTACTACTTCCAAAGGAGCGAGCATATACAGCTAGCAGCTGCTTCAACCCCTTCCGTATCATTTAACCACCCCAACACCCAAAAGTTCTTCAGTACAACATCCAGTCAACTTCCGATTAACTTCCCTATAAATTCAGTTTAACTTCGGTTTAACTTCCTCATTCTTTAACTTCTTCTAACTTCTGAAAAATCTTCTGAAAAATCCTTTCCCCTACGAAATATTCGGCGACGCGTACATCACCACATCCGCTGCCGTAATCTCCTTGCCGCAAAGAATCATCAGACGCTCGATTACGTTACGGAACTCGCGCACGTTGCCCGTCCATCCCATCTTCTGGAGCTCGGCAATGGCCTCGGGGCTAATGGAGGAGCGGGTCATGGCGTACTCGGTGCTGATGGTATCGATAAAATGCTCGGCCAGCAGCGGGATATCCTCCTTGCGCTCGGCGAGTGCTGGCACGTGAATCAGAATCACCCCCAAACGATGGTACAAATCCTCGCGGAAGGCGCCACGGGCAATTTCGTCGGTCAAATTCTTGTTGGTAGCCGCCACCACCCGAACGTTTACGGCGATGTCCTTGTCGCCACCCACGCGGCTAACGCGGTTCTCCTGCAGGGCGCGCAGCACCTTGGCCTGTGCCGATAGGCTCATGTCGCCAATCTCGTCAAGAAAAAGCGTTCCCCCATCGGCCTGCTCAAACTTACCCTTGCGCTGCTTGATGGCCGAGGTAAAGGCCCCCTTTTCGTGACCAAAAAGCTCGCTTTCGATCAGCTCCGATGGGATGGCGGCGCAGTTCACCTCCACGTAGGGCCCCGCGGCGCGGTTGCTCTTCTCGTGAAGCCAGCGGGCCACCAGCTCCTTGCCCGTGCCGTTGGCCCCGGTAATCATTACCCGAGCCTCGGTAGGCGCCACCTTTTCGATGATATCCTTCACCTTGCGGATGGCGGCCGATTCGCCCACAATCTCGTTGGTCTTATTCACCTTGCTGCGGAGCTTCTTGGTCTCCTGCACCAGCGTGCTTTTATCGGTAGCATTTCGTAGGGTGATGAGCACCCGGTTCAGGTCGAGCGGCTTGGCGGTAAAGTCGTACGCCCCCTTCTTGAT
>CAXYUU010000328.1:0-4310 GCA_964292015.1 uncultured Acetobacteroides sp. | reverse complement strand
AGCGCGTGGCGCCAGTGCGACCCAACGGCTCCGAGGTCGTTAGCCCCGTACGACTTACCTACCAGCGGGGTTACGGCCAGCGAAAAGCCCATACCAAAGAATAGGGGAAGGCATACCAGCATGTTGGCAAATGCCGCAGCGGCGAGCTCAGTTGCCCCCAACCGTCCCACCATCATGTTGTCGGCCAAGGCCACTGTAATTTGACCCAGCTGCGCAATCATAACCGGTACGCTTAAGCGCATCGTATCGCGGTAATGGGGCCTGTGTAAGCGCCAAAATCGTTTCATCAGTAAAAATGTTAAAAAGGATTATACGAAAGCGAGACCTTTCCCCCTGACAAAACCAACCGCGGCTACACTGGCATTGCCTGGCGACAATGGGCTTCAAGGTGAGAAGCAGTAGCGTACGATTTTCTGAACGTGCCTTGCGGGTCGCCAAAAACGCTGTAAAAGTAGTACTTATAGCGTGCCATTCAAAGTTAATAAAGGGTAATTCGCCCTGCTGGCTCTTCAGCCAATCAAGTTTCACCGCTAAACCGCCAGTATTCGCAATAAAAAGAATACCTTCCGATCCGAAAATTTCAGCTCGTCTACCCCCAAAAAACACCCCCATAAGAAGTACCGAAAACGTATGGTAAAGATTCTCTACATAGCGGCAGGAACCCTTTCGGTACTCCTTGGCATAGTCGGCATAGTTGTACCGGGACTCCCCACCACCCCGTTCATCCTACTAGCCGGATGGTTTTACCTGCGCAGTTCAAAACGGCTCTACCAAAAGCTCGCCAACCATAAGCAGCTTGGCAAGTACGTCCAGTCGTACCAAAATGGGCTACCACGTAAGGCCAAATACCGCACCTTCCTGCTGATGTGGCCAATGATACTGCTATCGTGCATCGTGTTTATCCACATTTGGCCTATTCGGGTGGCAGTACTGCTATCGGGAGCGGCAGGAACCATTGTAGTGTGGCGCCTAAGGGAACCCGACGAGGACAATGCCCCCAAATAGCAGATAAAACGATACCACAACACCTATCCTACAAGCGGCAAAGCTGAACGTCACTCCACCTCAAGCTCAGTTATGGGCAAAAGGTCACCTGTATGGCTAGCCTCTTTCATTCCCGAGCCTACTTTTCTGTACCGATAAAAAATAAAAAAGGCCGAGCGTATGCTGCTCAGCCATATAAATCACGGGAACCTATGTTTGGTCGTATTCCATTCCCAAACAGAGGTTACACGAGGCTAGTCCTCCCACTTTTTCATCACCACCACCCGTACAATGGCCAGATAGCTAAGTCCAAGATAAAATACCACCGACGCGGCAAGATGTATCAGCGAGCCGATAAGGTTATGCTCGAAACCATAAATGCCAAATACCACCTTGCTGTAGGCCAGCACAAATACAAGGGTGGCAATTACACAGCCAATCCGAAAGTAGATCACATTATCCGTTTTCGGAACCAAGCTAGCGCGGCACTTACCACATTCGTGCCTTTTCCCATCGGCAATACGGAGCGCGTAGCTAAACGGCACCTTAGCCCCACATACCGGACAGCAAAACTTCTTTTCTACAGACATCTCTTTATGGTTATTTCTTAAAATAGTTCTGTTACAAATCTACCTAGTTTGGGTTGATCCCCGTTACCTACCAATCAAAACTTGCGCCTCTTCAACATTGGCGTTTCCTTTCACAATCACCCATGCGGTGATGTGTACGCACCCAAAACTTGCTACTCCTTACTCCTATTTCTGCGAATTACGAGGTAATCCAAGCTGTACGTTACAATCGATATAGCAACAAGAAATGTCCAAGCAAAGCTGTTCTCCCTGCTAAAGCTCATATCGGTAAAAATAAAAAGATACAAAAGTGCTAAAACACTTACGCCAACAAGTGCATATCGAAGGTACTTCATAGGTTGCAGATATTACGGGTGGCAAAGTAAGGAAAATACAGAATTAAAGCATGCTAAATATCTTTAATATTGGGGTAATGCTGGACAATCAGTAGCAAACCACAAGTAAATTTCAGCAACAGCCCCCCATTTAGAACTGCTAAAATTAAGTAAAAACAGCAGCCCGAAAAATCAGCTCGGCCATATTTTGGTATCTTGGCACTGAAGAGTGTCAACAACTAACAGATCAATGCATGCAGCTAAACAAGAGGGAGATTATTCTTCTTAACATTTCGGGCGAAGACAAGTCGGGGTTAACGGTCGCACTAACCCAAATTCTCACCCAGTACAACGTCCAAATCCTCGATATCGGTCAAGCAACCATTCACGACGACCTTGCACTGGGCATCCTATTCGAAGTACCCCAAGAATCCGAGGCATCGCCTATCCTAAAAGATCTCCTATTCAAAAGCTACGAGCTAGGAATGAACGTAAAGTTTACCCCCATTACCGAAGAGCGGTACAACGAGTGGGTAAACCATCAGGGGAAAGAACGTTTCATCCTCACCCTACTTG
Organism: uncultured Acetobacteroides sp.; assembly: GCA_964292015.1. GTDB lineage: Bacteria > Bacteroidota > Bacteroidia > Bacteroidales > ZOR0009 > Acetobacteroides. The sequence goes on along the minus strand of CAXYUU010000328.1, from coordinate 1,846 downwards.
CCCGTAAGCTCAGCGCCGAGCATCTAGCGCTAACCACATCGGTTGTTGCCGATCAGGGGCTCAACATCGACCTTATCACCCGTCTGTCGGGTCGTACACCACTCGATGGCGATACCAGCAAGACAAAAGCCGTGGTGGAGATTTCGATACGTGGTACGCCTAAAGATATCGACAAGATGAAGAGCGAGTTTGTGAAGATTTCTGGCAATACCGGGGTCGATATCGCCTTTCAAGTAGACAACATATTCCGCCGCAACCGCCGCCTTATCTGCTTCGACATGGACTCCACGCTAATTCAAACCGAGGTAATCGACGAGTTGGCCATCCGCGCTGGCGTTGGCGAACAGGTAATGGCCATTACCGAAGCCGCCATGCAGGGTAAGATCGACTTCAAGGAGAGCTTCATCCAGCGGGTAGCGCTGCTAAAAGGATTAGACGAAAGCGTCATGAAGGAGATCGCCGAAAACCTTCCAATTACCGAAGGCGCCGAGAGGCTCATGAAAACGCTTAACCGCTACGGCTACCGCACCGCCATTCTTTCGGGGGGATTCTCGTACTTTGGCAACTACCTCAAAAGTAAGCTGGGCGTCGACTACGTATTTGCCAACGAGCTCGAAATAAAAGATGGAAAGCTAACAGGCAAGCACCTCGGCGAAATTGTCGATGGACAAAAGAAGGCCGAGCTGCTAAAGCTACTTGCATTTAAAGAGGACATTCACCTCGATCAGGTAATTGCCGTAGGCGATGGAGCCAACGACCTGCCCATGCTACAGCTTGCGGGCTTAGGTATCGCCTTCCATGCCAAGCCAAAGGTAAAGAAGGCGGCTAGCCATGCCATCTCAACCATTGGGCTCGATGGCATCCTATACCTACTCGGCTTTAAGGATAGAGAGATGATGATCGACTAGACTATACGATAGTAAAAGGAAAGGGGACGAATTCATTTTCGTCCCCTTTCCTTTTACCTATATCGCATTGCTATTTGCCCAAAATATCGTCAGTTGCTACAACATCGGCATAGAAATAGCTTAGCGCTGCAAGAAAACTCCTATGAACATCGGCAGCCTTTACAACATGCCCATCAATCGCCAAATTTCGGGTAGCACACGCATCCCCAACCACCGTGCAGGTAAATCTAAAATCCTTAGCCGCTCTAACAGTGGCATCCACGCACATATGGGTCATCATACCGCAAACAACCAGCTCGTTTACACCAAGATTATTTAGAATATCGAGCAGATCGGTATCCCTAAAGCTATTGGGAAAATGCTTAACCACCACACGTTCGTTCGCTAAAGGCGAAACATTGGGATGCAACTCTGCCCCATTCGTATTTGGGATAAAAAAGGTAGCATCCGAACGTGTAGAAAGATGCTGAATATGAATTACAGGCAACCCCTTTTCTCTAAATTGCTGAAGGATACGCTTTGCGTTAAGACTGGCCTCCAAAGCATCATGTAATGGATTGGCACCAGTAGCAAAGTAGTCGTTTTGAATGTCGATGATGAGTAATGCTTTTGACATAGCGCAATATTTAAGATGATTTACAAGCAAATCTATAAAAAAACATCAGATGTTCATCACATCAGTTATGATGCATCCTATTGACAATAGGCAACAACAATGCTCTGAAAAATATTCGCTTGCAGAATCATATACCTATCATACTAGATAATAATATAGATAGGTGCTTTTAGATTTCCGCCCTATAACTTTACTTGGTGATCCAATACAAGGTTAGATTTTGGAATAAAAAAAAAGAGTTTGCCTAAAATAGACAAACTCTTTTTTGTGGAGAATAACGGATTCGAACCGTTGACCCCCTGCGTGCAAGGCAGGTGCTCTA
>CAXYUU010000327.1:0-4318 GCA_964292015.1 uncultured Acetobacteroides sp. | reverse complement strand
CGGATTTTTGCAAAAAGTACTCTAAAAGAATATTGGGAAAAGCACCCAGACTCAGAGCAATTTCTGAAGACATGGTATAATACCGCTATGAACTCGGTATGGAGAACTCCCAATGAAGTTAAAAACACTTATCCGAATGCAAGTGTCCTAAAGGACAGCCGGATTGTATTTAATATAAAAGGAAATTCGTATCGGCTAATTGTTAAGTTAAACTTTGAGAAACAGTGGATTTTTATCAAATTTATTGGGACTCATGCGGAATATGACAGGATAGATGCGAACACGATTTAAAAATTAAAATGATGGAGTTAAAACCTATAAGGACAGAAAACGATTACCAGCTGGCACTAAAAAGGCTTGAGCTAATTTTTGACGCACCGATTGGTTCTCCTGAAAGCGACGAGGCCGATATCTTGGGTCTTATGGTTGATGAATATGAGAAAAAGTACTACCCCATTGAAACACCAGACCCCATTGAAGCAATTAAAATTCGCATGGAGGAGCTGCACCTTAAGCAGGTGGACTTAATCCCGGCAATCGGAGGGAAAAGTAGAGTTTCTGAAATTCTAAACAAAAGGAGAAAGTTAACGGTTGAAATGATCAGAAATCTGACGAGTAAGCTTAATCTTTCACCCGGATTACTAATCACAGATTATCAGCTGTTACGGTAAAGGCGCACGCTTTGCAATCTCATGATACTAAAAAAGGTCGGCAAACAGCTCGTTTTCCGACCTTTTTTATGCAAAAATATGCTTGCTGTTTGCAAAATAAAAGAATTGTTTTTAAATTTAAAGCGTCTTCGATTTATTGCTAAAAAGAAAGAGGTAAGTATGCTGGCGGGGATTTATATTTCGGAAAATTTTACCCAATGTTCGGTATCATTCATACGTTTAATCTAAATTTTACAACTATGGCCGTAGAGTACGTACTTGTAGAGCGAGGCAATCCTGCCGACAAAACTGTTCCTAAAAAGTTTTACCCTCAGGCAAAAGCTAAAGGAGAGGTAACGCTAAAGGAGGTTTGCTCCATTATAGCCGATCGTAGTACCGCCAGTAAGGGCGATGTGACGCTTATTCTCGATGGATTTGTGCATACGCTGCTGGTGGAGCTGGCAAAGGGTAATATCGTTCGGTTGGGTGATTTTGGTTCGTTCCAAATTAATATCTCGGGCGAGGGTGCCGCAACGGCTGGTATGTTTACCTCTTCGATGATTGAAAGCGCCGGCATTACCTTCCGTCCTGGTAAGGATTTAAAAGATATGCTATCCACGCTTACCTACGAGAAGTCGAAGCAGTAGCCAACACATGGTCACTAGTAAAGGAGCTTGTACGGGCTCCTTTTTTTATGGATTTTAGTCGGGTATGAAAAAGATAACTATCGTTTGGGTAAAAGATAACTATCGTTTGAGTAAACGATAACTATCTTTTGGGGAAACGATCAGTAATCGTTTTCGAAAAAGATCAGTAATCGTTTGGGCAAACGGTCGAAATGGGGCTGCCGAACGTCGGCTTTCGTGCTTAAGAAGGTGGTCGGTGCTGGCTGCCGATTATTCGGTTTTTTTACCGCATGGAGGGCTAGGTTGGGGGCTTTGCTGGTGTGCTTCGCGGTGGGGCACCTGCCCGATGTACAGCGTAATATGCTAGCGGTACGGTGTTCTAACGGGAGTTTTTGTATCTTTGCCCCAAATAATAAGTAGCATGAGCGCTAGCAATCAGAACGCGATATTTGGAATACGCCCCGTAATTGAGGCAATTAACGCTGGTAAACAGCTAGATAAGGTAATGATTAAGAACGGTCTGGAGGGGGAACTCATTCAGGAGCTGAAAGATCTACTTCGCAAAAGAAAGATTTTTGCCCAGTACGTACCTGCCGAAAAGCTCAGCAGCATTACCACTCAGAACCATCAGGGCGTGATTGCATTTGCGGCTCAAATAGAGTACTACGAGCTCGAAGATGTGGTAAATGCTGCATTGGTAGATACGAAAAGGACTCCGCTATTCCTGGTTCTCGATGGGGTTACCGATGTGCGTAACTTTGGCGCCATTGCCCGTTCGGCCGAGTGTGCCGGCGTAAACGCCATTATCGTACCAGCAAAGGGATCGGCCCAAATAAACGCCGATGCGCTGAAAGCTTCGGCAGGTGCGCTGCACTTTATACCGGTGGTTAAGGTATCGAGCCTTCGCACCGCCATTTTCTACCTACGCGATAGCGGTATTCAAATTGTGGCCTCTACAGAAAAGGCCAAGAATATGATGTACAAGGTAGACATGACTATTCCAACGGCCATCATCATGGGTTCGGAAGATAGGGGGATATCGAGCGAGAACCTTAAGTTTGCCGATGAGCTCATTAAGGTGCCGCTAAGCGGACAAATCGACTCGTTGAACGTGGGTGTTGCCTCGGCATTGGTGCTTTTCGAAGCGGTACGCCAGCGTATTTTCGAAGGAATGGACGAGGATTAAATTGACAGTAGTGGGCACGAAGCCGTCAAAAGGCTTTTTGCTCTATAGTATAAGGTACCAATTGGGGCATCACAACGTATAGCTGTGGTGCCCTATGCTTTTACGGATAGCTCGTCGCGCATCTAAACAACATGGGCCAAAATACGTTTACCACCTACCAACCATTAACTAGTAGCCATATGGAATGTAACCACTGTAACGAAGAACTCTCGATAAAATCGACCATAACGCTAGCCGTAAAAGGGCAGGTTCGCTGCGATAGGTGTGGCAAACATTTGTTGCTAAAAAATCGCCGGTTCGTACGCTTTTTGCTGGCGGTGCTGCTGCTGTTTGTGGTGGTGGCAACCTACTACTTGGTACAAAGTAGGGTAGAGCTGGGGTTGGGATTTGGATGGATTGCCGTCTCGTTTTTGATGCCCGTGGTGATTGTTGTACTCGTTTTTGGCGTTTTGGTGATCCCTTCGATGGAGGTTGAAGCCGAGAATTAACAAATTGTTTGTTGTGTAATTGGTTGTAGGATAGCGGTGTATGTCGATTTGTAAAGGATCGTTAGCTTAAAATTTAACAAGTTCTTAACCGTTTTCTCGAAGATTTTATAGGAGATAGTGAGTAGGATTGGATATTTTGCGGCTGAGTTTGAAAGACAGCAGTAGAAAACCTTCAAAATATTCAGACATTGAGAACTCCATTACTAACGGATAACGAGCTAATAGAGCGTATTGCTACAGGCAGCGATGCTTCCTTTGCAATCTTGCATAATCGATACCGAAAAAAAGTTCAAGGTTACGTTTGCCTATTTATTCGAAGACAGGATGTTGCCGAAGATATTGCGCAGGATGTCTTTATAAAAGCCTACCGCTCGCTTACCGAGGGTAACTACAAGGATTCGGGGAAGTTTGTTCCTTGGCTCATGCGCATTGCGCGTAACATGGTCATCGACTACTACCGTAAGGATTCCCCCCTGTTTTTGGATGAGCATACCTCTATTGAGCAGAAGCTGTACAATACGGCAGGAGATGATTCTCCCGAAAAAATTGTTATTCGAAAGCAGCAAAATACGAGCCTGCGTAGGTTGGTAGACGAGCTTCCTAAGGATCAAAAGGAGGTTGTATTGCTGAGGTACTAAATCGGGATGAGCTTTAAGGAGATTGCCGACTTTACCGATGTTAGCGTAAATACCGCCCTTGGACGAATGAGATATGCCCTAATAAACTTAAAGAAGAGGGCTAATGTTTTAGAGCGATTCTAGCAGGTAGTTGTGCTCATTAGTAGCCAGTAAAATATAAAGGGGCCTTAAGGCCCCTTTGCTATAGCTGCTCAGCTTTTGGTTCGCCTGGTATTATCTTTACCAGCTCGAGCTTAAACTTTAGGAGCTCGTTGGGCGGAATCATGTCATACCCCTCCTTGCCGTATCCTAAATGTGGAGGTACAAACAGCATGTACATATCGCCCTCCTTCATCAGCTTTAACGCCTCCTTCCAGCCATCAATAGCGTTGTTCATCTCTATGGTGATGGGCGTTTTACGCTCGAACGAGGAGTCGAATTTTTGGCCGTTACAGAAGTAGCCTTCAAAGTTAACCACCACCTTATCGCCCTCTACAGGCGAGGGGCTACTGGCGGCACCTACTTTGGTGATCACTTCGTACTGAAGCCCACTCTCGGTGGTAACTACCTCTGCCTTTTTCTTATTGGCCTCTAAGAATTGGTTGGCTAGTGATAGATTGGCATCCGCTTCCTTATCTATTTTAGCTTGCTCAACTGCTCGTAGCTGGTTTTGAAACTTGGCCATAACGCCTGTTATTTGATCGGGAGTCATGATTGTTTCAGGCGTATTGCTCGCTACAAGTCCTTTAAG
>CAXYUU010000326.1:0-4321 GCA_964292015.1 uncultured Acetobacteroides sp. | reverse complement strand
GCAAGAGAGGCTGACCTGAACTCCGGCGAAGCTCTCTTCACGGCAAGAGAGGCTGTCGGGAAATCCGGCGAAGCTCTCTTCACGGCAAGAGAGGCTGTCCGGAAATCCGGCGAAGCTCTCTTCTCGGCAAGAGAGGCTGTCGGGAAATCCGGTGAGGCTCTCTTCTCGGCAAGAGAGGCTGTCGGGAAATCCGGCGAAGCTCTCTTCACGGCAAGAGAGGCTGTCGGGAAATCTGGCGAAGCTCTCTTTACGGCAAGAGAGGCTGTCCGGAAATCCGGCGAGCCTGCCCCTTCGACGTGTTAGCTTGCCGCGAAACATTTTGAGCCTCATCCTTCGACGTGTGAGGTTGCCATAAACGACAAATCGCCCAAAAGAGACTCTTGGGCGATTCGTATTTTATGGGTAGGGGTCTACTTTTGTACAATCTGGTCGTAGTGAATAAGCTCTACCCCCTTGGTGTCGAGGTTCAGGAAGTGGATCATGGCCGCGGCAACATCGCTAGCCTTTACCGCGCGGTACTTGCGCATCCGCCCGCAAAGCAGGCAGCGGGTAAGTGGGGCCAGCCAGCGTGCGATCCCTTCGCCAAAGCGAGCCTCGGTGCGGTTGCCCAGCAGTAGCGACGGGCGTAGGATAACCGTGCGCTTAAAGCCCTCGCTGGAGATGGCCTCCTCCATCTTTCCCTTTGTCTTTAGGTAGAAGTTGCCCGACTTGCGGTGCGCCCCAACCGACGATACCACCGCCACCCCGTTAACGCCGTTCTTACGGGCGTGCTTGGCAATCTTTTTTGGGATGGTGTAGTCTATAAAGCGAAAGGCATCCTGGCTTTGCGCCTTTTTGATGGTTGTTCCTATGCAGATAAACAGGTCGTCGCCAAAAAGATGTTCGGCGGCTGTTTTGGGGGTCGACAGGTCGTTTTCGACGAATGATATTTTGGGACTTTCGACGGTGGGACAGCTGCGGCCGATGGCCACAATCTCCACGTACCGATCGTCTGCAGCGAGCTGCTCTAGCAGGGCTGTTCCAACTAGCCCGGTTCCTCCAATTACTAGTGCAATTTTGCCTTCCATAATTTGTTGATATTAGATAGGAGAAGTTGAGATGTTAGACTTGAGACTTGAGATATGCGACTTGAGATGCGAGAGCGATTCTATCTCACATCTCACATCTCACCTCTCAAGTCTCACCTCTCATCTCTCCGTTTATGCGATTAAAGATAGGTATCCCAGCCGATTTTGCCGGTGCAAACGGGTTTGGCGCCTTTAATAAACGTTAAATAAAGGGTTTTAAGGGTTGAGCGGTCATATCGGTTTTAGGATTGCGCTTTCAATCGTATCTTTGCTAGGCAATTCAACAAAAAACGACATCCGATGACCAACCCTTCGAGGTACGACCAACGCGGCGTATCGGCATCAAAGGAAGATGTGCATAGCGCCATCAAAAATCTCGACAAAGGCTTATTTCCAAAAGCTTTCTGCAAGGTAGTTCCCGATATTCTTACTGGCGATCCCGACTACTGCGTGGTGATGCACGCCGATGGTGCGGGCACCAAATCGTCGCTGGCCTACATGTACTGGAAGGAAACGGGCGACCTGTCGGTTTGGCGTGGGATTGCTCAGGATGCCATTGTGATGAACATCGACGACCTGCTTTGCGTGGGTATCACCGATAATATCCTTCTTTCGAGCACCATTGGCCGCAACAAGCAGCTCATTCCGGGCGAGGTTATTTCGGCCATCATCAACGGAACTGAAGATTTTGTGCAGGAGATGCGCAAGGTTGGGGTCGACATCCTGCTTACCGGCGGCGAAACGGCCGATGTGGGCGATTTGGTTCCCACCATAATTGTCGACAGCACCGTAACGGCTCGCATCAAGCGTAGCGACATCATCAGCAACGACAACATTCGCCCCGGCGATGTGGTGGTTGGGTTGGAGTCGTACGGTCAGGCAACCTACGAGCGCGAGTACAACGGTGGCATGGGCAGCAACGGTTTAACCTCCGCCCGTCACGACGTATTTAACCACGATCTTGCAGCAAAATATCCGCAGAGCTACGACTCTTCGATCCCCGAAGAGCTGGTTTACTCCGGAAAGTATAACCTTACCGATGTCGATCCCGAAACGGGCATCACCATGGGTAAGCTGGTGCTATCGCCAACCCGTACCTACGCCCCTGTGGTAAAGGCGGTGCTCGATGCCATGCGCGCCGACATTCACGGCATGGTTCACTGTTCGGGAGGAGCCCAAACCAAGGTGCTTCACTTTGTCGACGACGTGCACGTGGTTAAGGATAACCTTTTCCCCATTCCTCCGCTCTTCCGCCACATCAAGGAGTGCTCGGGCACCGAGTGGAAGGAGATGTACAAGGTGTACAACATGGGTCACCGTATGGAATTTTACGTAGCCCCCGAGCAGGCGCAGGCGGTTATCCGTATCAGCGAGTCGTTCGGCATCAAGGCGCAGGTAGTTGGTCGCGTTGAGGCATCGCCCCAAGGTGCTAAGGTTACCGTTCGCAGCGAGGCCGGCGAGTTTGTTTACGAGAAGTAGCGGCTAGGAGAAGTTAAACGGAAGACCGATCAGAATTTTAGCGGTGCTTACCACAAGGGAACTTGCCTCCTTTTTAGGAGGATTAGGTTCATGCCGCGAAGATTTTTAATAGTATAAAAGAAGAGCCAAGGCAATTGCCTTGGCTCTTCTTCTGTAAAGTTGGAGCGGCTGCTATACCTTTGGGGTTGATGCTATCTCTATTGCTTTGATCTTTTTACTTAAGATTTCGCGCAAGGCGCTGTTGGTATCGGAGGCCTTCTCCAGGTTTTCTTCGATGTACTTGGCGATGTCGAAGCCGCTTTCCCCTTGGGCTTTGAGGAGCATCTTTATTTTTTCCATCCCGAACTTGCCTATCCAGTAGCTCATGGTTAGCTGGGTAAGAGCGTATACGTTTTTTCGCTGTAAGTTGGCATCGTTAAATGTAGTGGGGTTAAGGTATTTTTGGTAGCCACCCTCGTTGAGCATGGTTAATACTTGGGTTGCACTCTCGCGGGTACTCGACTTATCGAGGCTGCCTAAAGCGTTGGCCACCCCTTCGTCGATAAACGTATTTCCACGGCCAAACTCGAATGCGTATATGTGCACCAGCTCGTGCACGTGGTCGGCACATTCAATAGCCTTAATGGCTTTATACCTTGCCTTGCCTGCTCCTTTGTTCATCTCGCCAACAATGTTGGAGGCCTCGTCGCCAAGCTTGGCGTAGTAGTATCGGAAGTCGGGGAGCTTGATGCCAAACAGTGCTTGTAGCTCGCTGTCCTTTTTAGCAAAGGTGTCGGCCTCCTTCAAGGCTTCGGCACTGAGCGGAGAGCTGCTCACGTAGGTTACGCTTCCAATGGTGGTTTTAATCCACGACGAGGTGAGGTGTTCTAGTACCTCGTTTTCATCCATTGTCATTACCCAATTCCCGTCGATCTTTTTGAATGCGATCCAGGTTTGAAAGTTGTAAATCTTTAAGAAGATGCGGCCTGAGTTGCCGTAGATGTCTTCGGAAACAGGTTCGAATTTTGATATTAGCTCGGAACCAGGTTGGACAAAGGAGTAAATGGTGGAGAAGAAGCGCTGATCGATAAATTTTTTTGCCTCAGCTTCATTTTTACATTTCAGATAGCTATTCCATCGTTCGGTAAGCGGTTTCGCATCTTGAGCAAAAGCGGCAGTGCATACGTAAAGTAGAAGGAGTAGAGTTGATGTGAATTTGTTTATCATCGTAAAATTAGATTAGGGGTGCAAAGATATTATTCCTGCTAAAATCGAGGGCGAAATTTACGGCTATCGTTTAGGTGAATATTGGTAGCTCCTCAGCACCCGTGGTATCGCGAAATAGGTATCACGAGAGCCCAATAGATAAAGTTGTATTGGCTGTTGGGTATTATTGGCGTAGGCCTTGTGATGCGTAGTTGGCTTCGCCGACTTCCATTTCGTGCGTCGCGATATCCATACAGGGAGAAATAAGTAGTTGCGTTTATTGTCATTTTACAGGGCTTCGATCTGGTGTCCTATTATTTAGATGTCGCCTCTTCCATTTTTCGCATCTATTCATCAACTTTGTGTGAACTAAAATCTGAACCATGATCAGCTTCTTCGACCAGTTTTGGGGTACCAAGCTCCGCACTGCCGCCAAGGCATTCGAAAAAAACGGCTTCGACGTAACCATCTGCCAAACGCTCGACGACGCCCGACAGGCAATTGTGGATATCGTAAGGCAGGAGAAGCCCGAGGTGGTTTCGTACGGCGACTCGATGTCGCTACGCAGTACGGGGGCTATCGAGGAGATT
>CAXYUU010000325.1:0-4323 GCA_964292015.1 uncultured Acetobacteroides sp. | reverse complement strand
GGAGATACCGATCTGTTCTGCGACCGATTTGGTATTTGCCGGAAGGGGAATGTCGAGTATGGCGATAATATACTAAGCGTAGCCATGTCTACTGGCGATTTGAGTAAAAAACACGCTATTCCCGAAGGACTGGTTCAGCAGAAAATAGACTTGTCGTTAAAAAAACTCTTTTGTGCACGCTTTTTACGCGATAAACCGCGGGTTGATACTAAAATAATTCTGTCATGGAACGCCTTAGTTGTTAAATCTTTTGCTCATGCATCAGCCGTATTCGACGAACCTCGATATTTGGTGGTTGCTATACACAGCATAAGTAAGATTGAGGAGTTGCTAATGTTTGACGGGAAGCTATTACGCCCAAAGCCGACTTCGATTCGGAAAATAAATGCGATGCTCGATGATTACGCCTACCTAATAGAGGCATACATTTCGCTTTATACCGTAACGTTTAACATTGAGTACTTAGAAAAGGCAAAGTCGCTTGTTGATATATGTCTCGATGAATTTTTTGACAAGAAGTCGGGAATGTTCTTTTATACTCCCGACGAAATAAAATTGCCTCTTGGCCGCAAAATGGAGGTGGTCGATGGGGTTATGCCTTCGTCTAATTCGTCGTTGGCGCGGTCGTTGTACTACCTTTCGATTGCTCTGAGTACCGAGGATTATAAAAAGATTGCGGTACAGATGCTCTCGAATATGCAGGATCAGATGTCGGGAGCAGGCCCATTTATTGCCAATTGGGCAATGCTGCTAGTAAGCTTAACGTTTGCTCCTGCCGAGGTGACATTAGTTGGTCCCGATGCGCTATCTCAAAAGCACGAGGTTGATGGAGAGTATCTTCCCAACGTTTTCTTTTTTGGATCGAAGCATCAATCTGACAAGCCCATATTCCGAAATAGGTGGAAGAAAAATGAAACTACAATCCACCTCTGCATTGACAATGTTTGCCGCGATTTTAGTGGAAGTATTAAAGATTTAAAAGAAGACGCTCTGGAGTTAAGGAACTGCTATATTTTGTAACTTGGGGGAAAATACTATTCCGATAATGTTTGAATTTCCCCTTATCATTAAGAACAATTCTATAGTACCTGTACATCCTCTGGATGTAGCTCAAAAGCAGGTTTACGAGGTAATTCGTTTTATAGACGGGTTACCCATTTTTTTTGATGAACATTTCGACAGGTTTGGCTTGTCGTGCCAGCTTGCTGGCGTTTCCTACGAAATGGAAAGGTCTCGGTTTGCCACCCTACTGGTTGAACTTGCCCGTGCAAATGGGGTGAAGTGCTGTAACATGAAGTATTTGGTAAATGTGACTGAAGGAGTGGCCGATTTTTATGCTGGCTTTATTAAGAGCAGCTACCCAACAGCTGGCATGTACGAGAATGGAGTGTCGCTTGGCTTGCTACACGAGGAGCGCAGTAATCCCAATGCGAAAATTCTGAATACAGGCTTACGGAGCATGGCCAACGCAATGATTGATCGGCATCGGTTTTTTGAGGTTGCGCTGGTAAACCAGCTTAATGAAATCACAGAGGGAAGCCGGAGTAACCTTTTCTTTATCGATGCCGATGGTAATGTGATAACGGCTCCCCTAAACGATGTGCTTGGCGGAATAACCCGGCAGGTTATCTTGGAGGAGATGCAGGCGCTTAAGCTCCCCCTTATCGAAAAGGCGCTAGCTGTTACAGATCTGAGCGGCATCGTGGCCGGATTTGTAACCGGTACTTCGCCATCGTTGCTGCCCATATCAACCATCGACTGCTATACCTTGAATGTACAGAATTCGACCATTCGGTTGCTATCGCAAAGATATCTTGATCGCATAGGAAAGGATAAGGCCGATTTTATGCAGGCATACCTTTAATTGTAGCGGTCGCATTTTGCGATTTTGTTTGATGACGAGCGAAATGTCTTTGCTAAATTCAACGGTATAGGATTAGCAAGGCAATCTTCGGAGTACCCAGTCGACCCTGTGTGCCACCTACTGGCGGTAGGTTTACTCTGTTTTAAGGCGAGGTTACCAGCTAAGCAGTGGAGGCTTTACCTGGTTTGGTTTGGCTACCCACTTGTCAAGTGAGGCTTCACCGGGTTTGGTTTGGCCGCCCACTTGGCAAGTGAGGCTTCACCAGGTTTGGTTTGGCTACCTACTTGGCAGGTGAAACCTCCACCATACCTTGGCGGTATGCTTATTTGGTAGGCGAGGCCAATGGAGTGGGCAAGTTGGTTAGGCGTTTCGTGCGAAAAGAGCTGCTTGGTAGTGGGCACATGTCGTTATAGTGCCCCTCGATCTTGCCATTCTGCCAGGGCTACGACTTAAGCCGAAAACGAAGCATTCGCCAGCAAGCGAATGATTGTTAATTTGGGCTACCGGATTTCTTTTGGGCTGCAAAAAAATGTGGTTGTGTGTCACTTTTAAGGCCACTTTTGTTCCGTCAACTGCCTGTTTGATGAGGGATTTGTATTTTAAACGTGAAATCCTCGCCCCTAAAATGTACTTGAGGTAGCCATAAAAGGTGATGTCTCCGTCTATTTTCGCTATTTTGGCGATTCAATATAATACCAGAAAATGGAGCTACAAGATTTGAAGGTTTGCCTTGTTCAGGCTGATCTAAAGTGGCCGGATGTTGATGCCAACCTGCTGATGTTCGACCAAATTATTGGCGAGAATGCTGCTGGTGCCGATTTGATTGTTCTTCCCGAAATGTTTACAACGGGTTTTTCGATGTCGCCAGAGGCATTTGCCGAGGGTATGGATGGACGGGCGGTTAGCTGGATCACCCAAAAGGCAAAGTCGGCAAATGTGGCAATATTAGGTAGCGTTATTATTCGGGACGATGATGAGTATTACAACCGACTCCTTTTTGCCCTTCCCGATGGAGATTTGAAAATATACGATAAGCGCCACCTGTTTAGGATGGGAAATGAGCACAACCACTACAGCGGTGGCAGCGATAGGTTGATAGCTACCTATAGGGGATGGCGTATTTGTCCGCTTATTTGCTACGATCTCCGATTCCCTGTTTGGAGCCGTAACCAAAACGAGTACGACCTGCTTATTTACATTGCGAGCTGGCCTGCTGCTCGGAGTTTCCCATGGCGAACGCTGCTGGTGGCCAGGGCTATCGAAAATCAGTGCTACGTTGTTGGGGTAAATCGGGTTGGTGTCGATGGTACTGGCCTAACGTATTCAGGCGATTCGGCCGCAATCGATTCTCGTGGAGCGTATTTAACAGGATTGGCACCAAACCAAGCTGGCGTTGCGGTGGCAACATTGTCGATGGTCGAATTGCTCGACTTTAGGGCAAAATTCCCCGTTATGCTCGATGGTGATAAGTTTCATATTGCAGATTAGTACCAACCACAACGACTATACTTAATAAGATAGAATGAAAAAGCTCGCCAATCCATTTGTAAAGCATCACCCGTACGACTATATGTGTTTTGGATGCTCGCCTGCCAACGACATTGGGCTACAGCTCGAATTTTTTGATAATGGCGAAGAAGTTGTTGCCACTTGGGAGCCTCAAAAGCATTTTGAAGGCTACTTTAACGTGCTGCATGGCGGTATACAGGCAACCATTTTGGACGAAATTGCGGCATGGGTGGTAAATGTGAAGTGCAAAACTGCGGGCGTTACCGCTTCCATTAACGTAAAGTATCGTCAGCCCGTATACATGGACGGGGGGCTGCTTACGGTTAAGGGACGTGTTGAATCGGTAAAAAGGAGGCTGGCAACCGTTAAAGCCCACATAGAGAATAGCGAAGGGGTGGTAATGGCCGAAGCCGAAGTTGTTTACTTCCTGTTTGGCGAAGAGGAGGCAAAAACAAAATATTTCTATCCTGGTGTTGACTCCTTTTACGAAGAGGAGTAGGATAAGGGCTGGTAGTAGGCTCATGAGTAAATCTTGTGTACTTTGTACGAAGCTGCTTATGGTGATACAGTATCCTGAATATTATTTCATGTAAGGTACATGCTGCATTTTACAAACCTTCGAAATGCAAAATATCCGAGTGTTCCGTTTTACATATCTGCTAAATGTAAATCATTCGAGTGATGCCTATTTTATAGACCTCCGAAATAGGGGGCATTCTCTTTGGTAGCAGTAGTCTCTTTTCTTAAGCTTAAGCGGCAAACAATTATTCTACAGAGGTGTTGTTAGGCAGGTCAGGGTGTCGCCTTTAGTTGGATTGTAAGCTGCGAGATGTTACCTTTGATACGACTTTCATAGTAGCGATATGAATTAAGCTGATTTACCAATAATTTTACTGCTGTATTGTATGAGAACAATAGCCGTAACAAAAGGCAAGAAGAGGGACTCTAAC
>CAXYUU010000324.1:0-4327 GCA_964292015.1 uncultured Acetobacteroides sp. | reverse complement strand
AGCACCACCTGCATGATGTCGCCGTCGGTGATGTACTGCTTGGCCAGCTCAACCACCCGCGCCTTAACGCTATGGTGAACCAGCAGGTAGTCGGGGGCGATGCACGTTTGCCCTGCGTTAAAGAACTTAGCCCACACCAACCGCTTTACGGCCACCTTGAGGTTGGCATCGACATGCACAATGGCCGGACTCTTACCGCCCAGCTCCAGCGTAACCGGAGTAAGATGCGCTGCCGCCATGGCCATCACCTTACGTCCAACCGCAGGGCTACCCGTAAAGAAGATATGGTTAAACGGGTACCCCTCAATCAGCCGTGGCCCAACCACCGCACCCGCCCCCTGCACCACGCTCACGTAGCGCGGGTCGAAGATGTCGCCCACCAGCTTTTCGACAATGGTGGCCGTGTTGGGAGAGCCGTCGCTGGGTAGCAGCACTGCACAGTTACCCGCAGCAATGGCTCCAATCAAAGGCGAGATGAGCAGCTGAAACGGGTAGTTCCAGGCGCCAATAATCAGCACCACCCCCAACGGCTCGGCAACAATTTTCGATCGCGACGGCTGTAGCAGCATCGGGGTCGATACCCGTTGAGGTTTCATCCACCCCTTAAGGTGCTTCAGCGCGAAATCGACCTCGTCGTACAAAATGCCGATCTCGCTAGAGTACGCCTCCAGCTCGGGCTTATGCATATCGGCATAAAGCGCCTCGACAATTTGCGGTTCGTACTTTTTGATAGCCCGCTTCAGCAGGGTTAGCTGCTCCATCCTAAAACGGTAGCTGCGCGTGCCCCCCTCATCAAAAAAGGCCCGCTTGCTACGGTACGCCAAATCCATATCCTGTTCCTGCATGTTGCCAATTATTTTTAGTGATCCGCAAGGTTCCTGCGATTTCAACCTCCTCCAAATATAGCGAAAGGAGCGCCAACGACCACCCCCATTTCAAAGTTCGTAACCAACCTCCCTGAAAAACAAAATGAGCAAGCCCATTACCCCAACAGCCATTCCGTTACGGGTAAAGTAAACAACCAACAACATAAAATGCACGTCAGCCAACATATATGTGCAAATTTATCGTTATACTAGCATTCATTTTAGACTTTACCGTCATAAAACAGTCCACTTTTGCGGGGGGAGCCGGCATTAAGTTGTACTATAGGAAGTAGAAACAGAATATTATAATGGGGAGCTACATAAATAGAATTGCATTTACCGTCCTAACCGTAGCTGCGTTGCAGCTAAACGGCAGGGCACAAGACGTTACCACCATCGACACGGCCTACTACGCCAGCCTGATACATAGCCGCGTCAACCATATCTACCCCTCCAAGAATGGGGCAAAGTGGATTATCGCCGGACAGAACAACGAGCAGCTCTTCAACATAACGCCAAAGGGCGAGGTGCTAAACATGAAGGATTCGGCAAAAATTCCCGAAAACACCCAGTTTACCGATGTGCTCTTCATTAAGAATAACAGCGTGCTGGTAGGAACCAAAAACAGGTACGCCTACCAGTTTAACGACAGTAAGGTTGCTTGGATAAATAGCGACTATGGCCTTACCGACAGCACCATCGAGTACTTTAAGTGGGATAGCCACCAAAAGCTCCTATTTGTACAAACAGCCCACTCGCGATTTCTGGTTAAGCACCATAGCAAGCCCATAAACATTCGCTTCTCTGAGGTAAAGGATACGCTTACCACCTTCGACGAAATCCGTCTATTCCTGAAGAAGAACTTCAGATGGCACATACAGAAGGGCATTTGCGTGGTAGCTGCCGATATCGATTTCAGCTTCCGCCCCGATAAGTTTATTGGCGAGCAGGACTTACTCCAAATCAAGGAGTCGCTACTACCTGGCGACCTTATTATCAAACGAAACGACAAGCAGCTGGCCAATGTGGGTATCCCCGGATTTTGGACCCATTCGGGCATCTATATTGGATCGCTGGATATGCTCGACAGCTGTCTGGCCAATACCGAAATGCTCGGCGATCAAAAGCCATCGGCCTACATCAAGGATATGTACCCCGAGGTTTACGAAAAGATGGTTGGCCGAAAAAACCTAATAATTGAAGGAGTTGGAGAGGGAGTGGTAATCAGCCCTGTTGAGCATATTGCCAAGGTAGACTACCTGGCTGCCTTGCGAACAAATCTCGATAAGAACGACATCCTAAAGTCCCTACTCTCGGCATTCGAGTACCTTGGAACTCCCTACGATTACCTTTTCGACTTCAGCAACGACAACGAGCTGGTGTGTAGCGAGCTTATTTACCTGTCGTTCCGACCATCACCCAGTAAAAACGGGGTAAGCTTCACCATGGGACAGCTCGATGGGGAGACCTTCCTATCGCCAAACGACATTGCAAAGCAGTTTAGCATGGAACTCGACCAGCCCACCTCGCAGTTTAAGCTGGTATTCTTTTACGATGCAAAAAAGCGTCTATGGAATTCAATAATGCGAAACGAGGAGGCATTTGCAAAGTCGTGGAAACGGAACATATAGGAGTAGGAACAGCCTGCCTACTGGTTCATAAGGCTAACGGTATGGCAGGCCACAACCCCGGCTGTCTCGGTACGCAGGCGGCTTTCGCCCAGCGATATTTCAACAAACCCCTTTTGCTTGGCCAGCTCCACCTCGTCGATGCTGAAATCGCCTTCGGGACCAATTAGAATAAGCACATTCTCGGATGGAGTAAAGGCATTCTTAAGTAATGTCTTATCACCGGGATTGCAGTGTGCAATTAGCTTCACCCCATCGAATGGACGGTTAACCAGCTCCTTGAACGACGTAATATCGTTTACAACCGGATGGTAGGCCTTTACCGACTGCTTTACCGCCGAGGTTACCACCTTTTCCGAACGCTCCTTCTTCACCATTCGTCGCTCAGAATGAAACGATTCAACAGGCGTGATCTCATCGATACCGATCTCGGTAACCTTCTCCAGAAACCACTCGTACCGGTCGTTCAGCTTGGTTGGCCCAATTGCAATATGAAGGTAGTACGGGCGTTTACCGTAATTCTCCTTCTTCTCAACAACCTCCACCCTGCACCGCTTGGGGTTGGCATCGGCGATGGTGGCAACATAAAACCCGCCAGCACCATCTACCAAACAAATTTCATCGCCCTCGGCCATTCGTAAAACACGAACGCAGTGCTTCGATTCCTCTTCGTTTAGGGTGTATGACGAACCCGATATGTCTGGTGTGTAGAAAATATTCATTACTGCAAATTTTACCGCGAAGATAGTAAAAAACGATATTCGATGTGCGAAAGGTGATTTGCGAACTAAGATAAGGAGGACTATAAGATTTAAATTTCGCCTATTTATGTCTTAATAAATCGATTATTTGAACATTTTACCTGCAAAATCGCTTATTTTACATAACCATTCAAGTAAACGGTATGCTAATCAAAATTTATCCCGAAAATCCCAACCCTCGCGAAATCGACCAAGTCGTAAAAGTACTTCAAAACGATGGCGTAATCATCTACCCTACCGACTCGGTGTACGCACTTGGCTGTAGCCTTAAAAGCAAGAAGGGGCTTGAGCGTATACTTACAATTAAGCGGTTAAAAGAAATAGATGTCGACTTCTCCAACATCTGCACCGACCTAAGCGACCTATCGCACTTTGCAAAAGTCGACAATCCAACCTTTAAGCTGATGAAGAAAAACCTACCCGGGCCGTTCACCTTTATTCTTCCCGCCTCAAACCGCATTCCCGACGCCTTTTTAGACAAGAAAAAGACCATCGGCATTCGTATACCCGACAACTCCATTCCAATAGCAATAACAGCCGCGCTAGGGCTCCCGCTAATTACCACTTCTATTAAAGACGACGACGAAATCATCGAATACACAACCGATCCTGAGCTGATATACGAACGTGTTGGCCATTTGGTAGACTTAACCATCGACGGGGGCTACGGCGGAAACGTGGGAACAACAGTTATCGACTGCACCACGCTGGAATTCGAAATAGTTAGAGAGGGTAAAGGGGAACTTATAGAGTAAAGCAGCAGTGACTATGCCTACGTAATATCAGAAAAGCGTTGGAATATATTACCAAATTCAAAAATATAGGGAAACAAAAAAGACCGCTCAATGAGCGGTCTTTCCTCTATCTTAGAAACTAATTAGTAGCGATCTCTTGGACCACGGCTTCCACCGCCTCTGTTACCACCACCGAATGAGCCTCTTGGCTTCTCTTCTCTAGGCTTTGCCTCAGATACAGAAATAGTTCTGCCATCGTACTCAACTTGGTTGGGTTCTTCGATAGCACGAGGTGCTTCCTCCTCAGGTGCCATTTCAACGAAACCAAAACCTCTTGA
>CAXYUU010000323.1:0-4342 GCA_964292015.1 uncultured Acetobacteroides sp. | reverse complement strand
ATGTATATTGACGTCTACAGATTTACTGCTACAAGTTGGCCTCTACGTAATCTACAAATTTGGTGTATAGCTGCAATCTGGTCTTTCCTCCATAAATGCTATGATTCTTATCGGGATACACCATCATATCGTACTGCTTATTGCCCTGTATGAGCTTCGAAACCAGCTCGAACGAGTTCTGGATATGCACGTTATCATCGGCAGTACCGTGTACGATAAGCAGCTTGCCTTTAAGCGTACTCACATGGTTTATGGGAGAGTTATCGTCGTAACCAGTCGGATTATCCTTAGGAAGTCCGTTATAGCGCTCGGTGTAAATGTTGTCGTAGTAGCGCCAGTTGGTAACTGGAGCCACCGCAATGGCCATCTTAAACACATCGGCACCCTGAAGAATCGCATTGAGCGACATAAAGCCTCCATAGCTCCAACCCCAAATACCTATTCTACTTTTGTCGGCGTAGGGTAGCGAGCCAATATACTTTGCCGCACTTATTTGGTCTATAACTTCGAGCTTTCCTAGCTGCCCGTAGGTTTGCTTTTTAAACGCTTCGCCGCGAGAACCGGTACCACGACCATCGACACAGTAAACTAGGTATCCTTTTTGGGCAAGCACGTTTTCCCATCCCAACGCCCAGCTATCGAGCACCTCCTGAGAACCAGGACCACTATACTGGGTCATCAGCACGGGATATTTCTTCGACGAATCGAACCCTACGGGCTTAATCATCCAACCGTTCAACACCACTCCTTCGGGTGTGGTAAACGTAAAAAACTCTTTAGGGGTGATGTTATACTCGGTCACCTTTTGTACCAAAGCGGCATTATCTTCTATTGTGCGAATTTGCTTTCCGTTAGCCTGATGAAGGGTGATAAGGGTTGGCGTTGTGGCGCTGCTAAAGAAGTTGATGTAGTACTTGAAACCGTTACTAAACAGGGCTTTGTTCGTTCCAATATTGGTAGACAGCAGCTTGCTTGCTCCACTTTTGAGCGATGCAACGTACAGCTCGCGCTGCATGGGCGATTTGGCCGCAGCGGTGTAGTAAACCAACCCGTTTTTCTGGTCAACTCCTATAAAGCTGGCAACATCCCAAGCTCCCTTGGTGAGCTGCTTTACCTCCTTACCATTCATATCGAAGAGGTAAAGATGGTTATACCCATCCTTTTCGCTGTTGATGATAAGCTGGCTACCGTTATCAAGAAAGGTGAGGTAGCTATCGGTAACTTCGGTAATGTACTTTGGGTTCTTCTCGGTATAAATGGTGGTAGATGCTCCATCGGTAGCATTGCCAACAAGAATATCGAGCTGATTTTGAAGACGGTTAAGCCGAATCATTGCCAGCTTCGATGGATTCTTCGTCCACTTGATACGGGCGATATACTGGTCATCCTCGTCACCAACATTCATTTTGGTCGACTTGCTCGATGTCAGATCGTAGCAGTAAATCGAAACGATGGAATTTTGCTCGCCTGCTTTAGGATACTTGTAGGAGTAGTTTGCAGGATAAAGCTGATTCTCGAACTTGGTCATGTTAAATAGCTTCACGCGCGACTCGTCGAAACGGTAGTAGGCTAACGTTTTGCTGTCGGGCGACCAGCTAAATGCCTTAGCAAATCCAAACTCCTCCTCGTAAACCCAATCGGTCGATCCGTTGATGATATGGTTAAACTCACCATCGCGGGTTACCTGCACCTCTTTACCTGTCGATAAATCGATATAGAACAAGTTGTTTCCACGTGCAAAGGCAACCTTCGATCCGTCTGGCGAAAACGTTGCAAAGCTCTGCTTGCCTGTTGCTGTAAGCGGTTTTATCTCTTTCGAAACTCTACTGTAAATGTAGTAGTTCGCAGTAAACGACCGGCGATAAATTGGCTCGTAGCTGGTTTGAAGCAGCACCTGCTTTTCATCATCGCTAAACTCGTAATCTCCAACCGATTTTAATCCAGCCTTATCCAGCTGCTTTGCCGTTATAACGGTATCAACAACCTTCCCAGTCTTGTAGCTGTATACTACGATATCGCCACCGCTAAATGCGGTATAGTTTACCCCATCTTTCATAGAGTTGATCCCCGATACCGATTTGGCTCTAAAGGTTCCCTTTTCCATTAAATCGAAAATGGTGATCTCCTTTTTTTGAGCCAACAAGGGCATACTTACTAGCAGTAAAGCAGCGAAGCCAAAGGCTATTCTTACTTTTTGCATTTCGTTTATTGTTAGGTTTAATAATTTCTGACGCGCCAAAAATATACAACTATAGCTTAAGCACCAATTAACTTAGACAATAGTAATTTGAAAAACCAGCAGTTTTCAAAAAAACTATCTTTACCCAACAAAACACAATAATGAGCAGCAGCAAACCCAACCACACCCAGCTTGTAGAGGAGCTTATTAGTCTCCAAGATTTATCGACCCAAAAGGTTCTGGAATACTTTTTTAAAACCGGAAAAGGTGAGTATGGCGAGGGAGATAGGTTTCTCGGAATAAAAGTACCCGTTGTACGGGCAGCCATTAAACCCTACGCGCAAACAATTTCACCTTCGGATGTGGAGCATCTGGTAAGCTCCGAATACCACGAGGTACGATTGGCGGGCTTGCTACTGTGGGTTAACCAGTACAAAAAGACAAAGGACGAAGGTGTTAAAAAAGAGATTGTAGATCTATTCTTAAAGAACACAAAGCACATAAACAGCTGGGATTTAGTAGACCTAAGCTGCCAGTATATTTTGGGCGAGTACCTTTTAAATAAGCCTACCGACTTGCTATTCGAGCTGTCGAAATCGGAAAACATGTGGGAGCAGCGCATATCCATCATATCGACGTTAACCTTTATTCGTAAGGGGCAATTCGACACCACCTTTGTACTTTGCGAGCACTTCCTCGACCATAAGCACGACCTCATACATAAGGCTACGGGCTGGTGCCTTCGCGAGATTGGCAAGCGCGACGAACCTAAGCTGAAGCTCTTCCTCGAAAGGTACGCCCACGTAATGCCACGAACAATGCTCAGGTATAGCCTCGAAAAAATGAACGAATTGGATAGAAAGCACTTTATGGAAGCAAAAAACAGAGCCAATAGGTAGAACTACCTCTTTTATTGAATGAAACCTCCATCTTTTTTTGCAAAAATTAAAAAAAACCGTACTATTGCACCATTAACACAAACGTTCTTTAACAAAAAATATTTCTCAGCATCTATATTCTTAACAAGAAACCTTAATTGGTTGAACTGTTAAGTCTGTTGATTTGGGTTTGGTTGAGACGGTGCGAAGGCACTGTTGTAATTGTTCGGCTTAAATTCGGCACTGTCCGGCTAGCGTACACCAACTGCTGAGTGAGGTTTACGTGCGGTTTTTGTGAAATAACCTACTAGTTGAGCAATAAAAAAATAAAAAGGTCGATTGAAAAATCGACCTTTTTTATTTTCAAGAAGGCTAGTTGCCTCCCCCATTTCCACCACCTTTACTTCCACCACCCTTAACATCGTCGTTGCTGATACTCCGGGCAGCCTTTTTAACCGATTGCCCCATCTTTCCAAAGCGGTAGCTGACGGAAAAGTTGAAAGATCTCACCTGCTGTTCTCGCTCGGTGTAAGATGTAAACCCAGGACCTTGATAGGTCATTTTCCATAGTTGATACTTTTTAAAAGGATTATTTACCGATACGGTTAGTCCCAACTTTTTATCGAAGAAATCCTTTCGTAAGTTAAAACCATTGTAGCTGTACGAAGATGACTTGCTATTAAGATCTCGCGATCCCGAGCCATATCCACCATATCCCGAAAAGGTAAATCCTTTTATAAAATTCCACCGGAAGTTGCCATTAAGACTATTACTCCACCCATCGTTCGAAATGGTTACACCATCCTGACCTTCACCTTTAATACGATTAAACTCAGATGAAACATCCATACTTAACGAAAATTTGGGTGAAGGAGTAATCGATCCGTAAAACGATACCCCATAACTGTCATTCTTGCCCGTGTTGTTATACGTACTGGCATATTGACCGTTGTTTATTTGGTAGGTTACCGACTGTATGGGGTTATTATTTAAGCGCGAATAGATACTAAGATCGAAGTTAAACTTACTTGTATATACGGTATATCCCAAGTCGAACGAGTTTACCCGCTCAGTCTTAAGGTTAGGATTTCCAAAGGAAACCATATCAACAGACGAGTTATTTACATAGGGATTCAGGTACCATATTCCAGGTCTCTGAAGACGTTGCGTATAGGACAACTTGAAGCTACTTGCCTCACTCAAATTGTAGGCAACCGTAACGTAGGGAACAATATCGGTAAGATTACTATGGAATGATATAGTACTCCCCTGCTTAAAGGAGGCA
>CAXYUU010000322.1:0-4351 GCA_964292015.1 uncultured Acetobacteroides sp. | reverse complement strand
ATACCGGCGGTAATTCCTCCTATAGTCTGAGCAATTAGTCCTTTAGAAAGCAGACCACGGTAACCTATTGAATCGTACATAGCGGTATAGGTACTTAAGAATCCACTCCAGCACATGCCCATTGCGGTAAATACGGCAATTACACCTCCGTTTATATATCCAGCAGCAATAAACTGTTTAACCAAACCCAAGGCCGCCCCTACCGCACCAAGCGATGTAATCGGAAATGCGATTAGCTCGGGATGGCTGAATCCGAAAAGTCCTTCGAATAGCCAGCTTACCTTACTAGCCAGCCACGGAAGTACAGGGACACCTTCGTAAGCGATGCCTTGATAACCGGCGATGGGATTATGGGGCCCAAAGGTAATCATCATTACCATGGTCGAAATGATAAGCACACCTGGAATAATAGCCAGGCCAAGCTCCACCCCTGTTTTTCCTCCATCGAGAATGGCGTTAAGAAAGCGCAGGAAGATACCCCCTTCGGTTTTAAAGGCAATCTTTTCGGTTGCCCCCTTTTCCGGCTTCGTTTCCCGTAAAAACGGGCTATTCTTTATCGAGCGTTGCATAAAGCGCGTTGGTACCATTCCCCCAAAAGCAGCACCCACAACGCCTACAAGTGCAGATGTGAAGTATCCCAAGCTGGCCATAAAGGTAAGAACCACCAACCCCATCCCGAATGCAGTACCAAAGTTGGTAAGCGACACCAGCTGATGTGGTTTAAAGTAACGGTTGAAATTCTTATCCTTTAAAAGACCGATAATTGCAGGATTATCGGAGAAGAAAGTCATAATACCACCAAGTGCAGCAACACCAGGTAGGTTGTAAATTGGGCGCATTAGCGGCGAAAAGATGTACTCCAGCAGCCGTACAACACCAAATTCTATTAACAAACGGCTTAATGCACCAGAGAGCACCGTAATTGCCATGATGTACAGCACCGTCTTCATGAGCAAATCGTACGATGTTGCCATGATGGTGTTTATGAGATTTGCGGTTCCCATACGACTACCCAAAAATCCAAAAATCAGGCAAAAAACAGTAAGAAATACCACTGCTTCGATGCGTCTTCGGGTCAAAAAGTGGAGATGCGATAGAATTTTCATCCGTTTCTTAGGCGTTTATTATTTATTAATAGTTGCGGCAAATGTATCGGATTATTTTGCTTGTTACACTACTAACAACAATAAATTAGAAGTTTTAAAACATTATTTATTTAAGATGATATTTCGTCAATTAAAACGAAAGCGACAAAAAAAAGGAGAAGCTGTTAGCCTCTCCTTCTATATTACTTATAGTGTGAAATAATTTCTTTCACCTTTTTCACCTTTTCGACAAGTAGATCGTCTGAGGTTGCCTCTGCAAGAAAGCGCAGGTACGGCTCTGTATTCGAAGGACGAACGTTGAACCACCAATCGGCAAATTCGAGGCGGTAGCCATCGAAATCGAAGTAGGCGGTAACCGCTTCCTGCTCTTCGAAATGCTTTTTAATTGCATCCATTGCCTCCTGCTTTTGCGCAATCTTAAAGTTGATTTCGCCTGAGTTGTGGTAAGGGGATATCGCACCTATTGCCTGACTAAACGAAATACCCTTAGCATTTAGCTTCGCCACCACGTTTAGGGTCAGAATTGCCGCGAGCATTCCCGAATCGGAAAAGAAGAAATCTTTAAAGTAGTAATGTCCGGCAAGCTCTCCACCATACACTCCATCAAGATCACGGAGCTTAAGGGCTGCATAGGCACGTCCAACCTTCCAGGTATGAACCTCTGCACCAAAATTCTTGGTTAGGTATTCTCCAACTGCCTTAGACGAGCGGATATCCTGAAGAACAATTTGTCCTGCAGGTTTTCCTTCGAGGAAGTAGTGACCAAGAAGGGCTATGATAAGATCGGGAGACACAAACTGTCCCTTATCGTCTACAAACATAACGCGGTCGGCATCGCCATCGAAAATTACGCCAATGTCGCACTTCGAGAGGTTTACAAGTGCCTTAAGATCGGAAACATTGCTTTGATCCAACGGATTTGGCTCGTGATTTGGAAAGCTGCCATCCACATCGTCGTAAATATAGGTAGGGGCATCGCCAAATACCTGACGAACGAAGAGTCCGGCCATACCGTTGGAGCAGTCTACCGCAATTTTGAGGTTCGAGATATCCTCCAGCTTCGACTTAAGAAATTCGAGATACTCCTCCTTAACCTTCACCGGAATAATGGTACCGCGCTTGGCTGAAATCTCAACATTTCCACCCAGTACCAGAGCCTCTAACTCCTTTAACCCCGAATCGTAGCCAACCGGAAGGGCATTATCTCTTGATATTTTCAATCCGTTATACTCCTTCGGATTATGCGATGCGGTAATTTGTACCGATGCCTTAAATCCCAGCTTTGCGGATGAATAGTAAACTAAAGGTGTTGTAGCCAAACCAATATCAAATACGTCGGCACCAGCATCGTTAATCCCCCTAACAAGCGCCTCGTATATTTCGGGCGATGATTCGCGGGCATCTCTACCTACCAATACCTTGCTGGTGTTTAACAGCTGAGGGAGAAAGAATCCTATACGGTATACGTCCTCCTTATTAAAATCCGAATTGTAAACACCTCTGATATCATACGCGTGAAAAGCTCCCATAAATCAAATATTTAAAGAGTTAATGTTATCCCATCGTTTAAATTTTGGGGCAGCCAATCTAGCTATAATTTATGGATTGCAAAAATTTAATTCACTACCTTGAAAATTGAGCTTAGTAAAACACTAAATCCATCTTGGCAAGCTAATCTTACTCCTACATATAAAAGGTAGGTAGCTACAGGTGTCAGCCTGCCCCTACCTACCTTTACTTATGGTTGTGGACCTGCGTTGTCTAGCTTATCGTTGCAATAAACACATCGAGTTTAGCTAGCAGATTCTTGATTTTTTGTAGCGACGAAAGCTTGATCGTTCCTATCACGTAGCTGTACTCCTTCGACGAATACTTCTCCGAGATATTCTCGAACTCGAAGTGGCTAAACGATAAGCTGTCGCGGTATCGAAGGTATATCTTCACTTCGGTATCGGTGGTGTAGGTGGGCGGAGTAAACAGCGTATGCTTTTTGTACTCGTACTTGTAGCTATGCGCTCGGGCGGTAATGTCGGAGAGTACCGACGAGGCGGTAGGGAACGCACCCGCGCCCTTGCCAAACATAAACTGCTTTTCGTAGTACTCGCCCTCGATAATTACCCCGTTATACTCGTTCTCCACCGAGTAGATATACTCATCTGGCGAAACCAGCTTGGGCATTACAAACATGGTGAAGTAACCGTTGTCGAGCTTGGTGACCTGGGCAACCAGCTTAATTTTAAGCCCCTTTTCCTTGGCATACTGTATATCGCAGGGAGCCAGATTGGGAATACCACAGTTGAATATCTCCTCGGGCTTAACCAGCGTGCCAAAGGCGTGTAGGGTGATGATGATGAGCTTAAACATCGAGTCGTACCCCTCCACATCGAAGGTTGGATTGCTCTCTGCAAAGCCTAGCTCCTGCGCCTGCTTTAGGGCGGTATCGTAATCGCCATTTTCGAGGAAGATCTTGGTAAGGATAAAGTTCGACGACCCATTTAGGATACCGGTAATCGACTTTAGCAGGTCGTTATCGTAGTACTCCTCGAGGTTACGGATAACTGGGATGCTCCCGCAGGCGCTAGCATCGTAAAGCAGCGACACGTTGTGTTTCTTCTGTATCTCAATGAGCTCGCCAAGGTGCTCGGCCAGCATCTTTTTATTGCCCGACACCACGCTTTTACCCTTTAACAGCGACGCTTTTACAATATCGTAAGCCTCATCGGCATTATCGATAAGCTCTACCACCAGGTTGATGTCATCATCGTTAATAATTTCGTTGGCATCGGTGGTATAAAAGGTTTCCGATACATTACGATGCTTATCGGGATGCTTAATACACACCTTTTTAATGGTAGCATCCACCGTGCGACTATTTTTTAGCACGTGGTACAAGCCTTCGCCAACCACACCAAATCCGAATAGGCCAATATTTAATTTTGCTTTCATGTTATATCTTTTTTTTACTTACTAAACTGCTACCACGTATCGTACTGATGGATGCAGGGGGCACATTCCTTCACCTTATCCTTGTTGTAGAAGCGTTCGATTACCCTGCTGAGCTGCTTCCACTCTAAAAGGAAGCCATCGTGCCCAAAACTCGAGGTGATAGAGGCGATTTGGGCGTGGGCAAAAAGGGTTTTAGGTGGTCGCTGCCCCCCTATTGGAAACAGGTTGCCGGTACCGATCCCCAGCAGCAGCGTTTTTGCCGTGATGCGTGCCAGCGCAGCCGCCACTCCGCCCCTATT
>CAXYUU010000321.1:0-4360 GCA_964292015.1 uncultured Acetobacteroides sp. | reverse complement strand
TCGATAAACCCTACGACGCTAACGACGCGCCGGGGCAAGAGCTTCAGGCTAAGGTGGAGCTGCCCAGCGGCAAGGCTCTGGCAACATCGGGAAGCTATCGCAAGTTTTTTGTGGAGAACGGCGTAAAGTACTCGCACGAAATTGACCCTAAGCTGGGGTATCCGGCCAAAAATACGCTGCTAAGCGCTTCGGTTGTGGCCAGCAGCTGCGCCTATGCCGATGCCTACGCCACCGCATTTATGGTGATGGGGGTGGATCGAACCAAGGCGTATCTAAAGTCGCACACCCAGCTGGAGGCCTACCTCGTATTCTCGGATAGGAATGGCGAATTCGAAACCTTCGCAACTCCCAACTTTACGAAGATGATGGTAAGGTAGGCGGCAATTCGGTAGCCAATGCCGTGCGGGTTGTGCCTTTGGGCGTGCCTGCTGCCACCTGTGTAAATAGCTTAGCCCCCTCTGGCCCATAGGTCTTAGGGGGCTTTTTGTTGTAGTGCCATCGTCATCGGTTTGGGTCGCGCTTGAGGTGTTGCCCAAATTAATCTTTCGGAGCCACTAAACATCTATAGGGGTTGATGGTTTAATGGGTATCGATTTTCGTTATAATTCGTCGTCGAAAAGGCGCAAAATCGATGAGTTGCGAAGGTATTGCCCGTTAATGATGATACATTGAAGCTTTAATTGGCGATATATATTAACCCTAAACCTAACGTAAGGATGCACACAGCAGGAAAACCTACTCAAAAATCGGAGGATATGAATACATTAGATCGTTCGGAGATACTCAACGACTACTACACAGGGTGGCTAAGCCGCAACATGTCGCTGGTTGGTCGCAAGGAGGTGCTTACCGGAAAGGCCAAGTTTGGCATATTTGGCGATGGCAAGGAGCTCCCCCAGCTAGCCATGGCAAAAACTTTTGAGAAGGGCGATTGGCGATCGGGCTATTACCGCGATCAAACCTTTATGCTGGCTACCGATATGTCTACCGCCGAGGAGTTCTTCCACCAGCTGTATGGTAATACCGATTTAAAGGAGAACCCCAGCAACGCCGGCCGCTCGTTTAACAACCACTACGGTACCCGAAGCCTCAACGCCGATGGGTCGTGGAAAAATATAGCTAACCAAAAGAATTCGGCGTCCGACATATCGCCCACCGCAGGACAAATGCCCCGGCTACTTGGCCTGGCGTACGCATCGAACCTCTACCGCAGCCTGCCACACGATCCCTCGTTCGACAGCTTTAGCAACGGCGGTCGCGAGGTTGCCTTTGGCACCATTGGCGATGCGAGTACATCCGAAGGACACTTTTTTGAGATCCTAAACGCCGCAGCGGTAATGCAGGTGCCCTTGGCCATGGCGGTGTGGGACGATGGCTACGGCATCAGCGTAAAGAAGGAGCTGCAAACCGTTAAGGCAAGCATCTCCGAGGCGCTAAGCGGGTTCGAAAAAAAGGAGGGCGATGCCAACGGTATCGTTATATACCGTGCCCGCGGATGGAACTATCCCGAGCTGGTAAAGACATTTGCCGAAGGGGTAGAGAGGTGCCGAACCGAACATATTCCGGTGCTCTTTCACATCTCGGAGCTCACACAGCCGCTAGGGCACTCCACCTCGGGATCGCACGAGCGGTATAAAACCCCCGAACGGTTGGCCTGGGAGCTGGAGTTCGACTGCCTGCTTCAGTTTAAGAAGTGGATACTCGACAGCAGCCTAGCCACTGGCGAGGAGCTCGATGCGCTGGAGGCTAAAGCGGCCGATGAGGCCAAAAAGGCCAAGCAAACCGCCTGGAAGAAATTCCTCGCACCAATTGATCGCGACAGGCAGGAGCTGCTTAAGATAGTAGAGTCGCACAGCTGCGTGTGCAAGCGCAACAAGTTCGACAAGGCGAAGACCATTGCCGAAGATCTTAAACGTATTGATGCGCCCATTCGTAAGGATGTGCTTAGCGCGGCCAAAAGGCTCATCCGCCACGTGTGCTCCGACTGCGAAAACTTGGGCACCATGAAGGACGATGTTCGATCCTGGATCGAAAAGGCCAAGGCGGATGCCTTCGAACGCTACAGCACCCACCTCACCAGCGAGTCGGAGTGGGCGGCGGTACGGGTCGAGGAGGTAAAACCCCTCTTCTCCGACGAGTCGAAGATGGTGAACGGCCGCGAGATTATCCGCGACAACTACGAGCTGCTTTTCGATAAGTACCCCAACGTGCTGGTGTTTGGCGAGGATGTTGGCCGTATTGGCGGCGTAAACCAAACCTACGAAGGGCTACAGGAGAAGTTTGGCGCGCTACGTGTTGCCGATACCGGCATTCGCGAAACCTCCATCATCGGACAGGGCATTGGCCTAGCGCTACGCGGCTTCCGACCCATTGCCGAAATACAGTACTTCGACTACATCCTATACGGGCTGCAATCGCTCTCCGACGACTTGGCCACGCTGCTTTGGCGTACCAAGGGAGGGCAAAAGGCTCCACTGATTATTACCACCCGTGGCCATCGGCTCGAAGGGATATGGCACTCCGGATCGCCCCTAAGCATGGTGATTAACTCCATAAGGGGCATTACCGTTTGCGTACCCCGCAACATGACCCAGGCCGCCGGCATGTACAACACCCTGCTCAAGGCCGACGACCCTGCGCTGGTAATTGAACCGTTGAACGGCTACCGGTTAAAGGAGCTCCGACCCGATAACTTGGGCGAGTACACCGTGCCCGTTGGCATGCCCGAGGTGCTTACCCAGGGAACCGACATCACGCTGGTTACCTACGGCTCGTGCGTACGCATTGCCCAGGATGCCGTTAAGCAGCTTTCGGAGTTTGGCGTATCGGTAGAGCTGGTAGACGTACAAACCCTGCTGCCATTCGACCGTACCAACACCATCCTCGAATCGCTTAAGAAAACCAGCCGCATCGTGTTTTTCGATGAGGATGTGCCCGGTGGTGCCACCGCATTTATGATGCAGAAGATTGTCGAGGAGCGTGGCGGTTTCTACTTCTTGGAGGATGAACCCAAAACGATTACCGCTCGCGAGCACCGTCCGGCCTTTGCCTCCGATGGCGACTACTTCTCGAATCCCAATGCCGAAGACGTATTCGAAACCCTATACGCCATGATGCATCGGAGTAACCCCGCGAAATATCCAACGCTCTTATAATTCCAGTCTGCTTGTGTTTTTTTTGGGTAGCATCGAAATTCGTTTCGGTGCTACTTTTTTTTTGAGGGAGCCGAAACGAAGGAGGTACAGGATGCTTAGCTGGAGCTATCGGACGGTCAGTTGGGACTATAGGACGGTCAGTTGGGACTATCGGACGCTTAGTTGGAACCATCGGACGCTTAGCTGGAGCCATCGGACGGTCAGTTGGAACTATCGGACGCTTAGCTGGAGCCATCGGACGCTTAGGTGGAGGTACCGGACGCTAAGTTGGGGCTATCGGACGGTCAGTTGGGACTATCGGACGCTTAGTTGGAACCATCGGACGGTCAGTTGGACCTATCGGACGCTTAGGTGGCGGTAACGGATGGCTCGCTTGGTTGGTGGTACATTTTACGATCACGAAGGTTGTACGTTAGCCAAACATGCCTAAATTAGGCGGCAAAAACGGAGACAATGGAAAGAGAACAGGCCGTAGCGCTGCTTGCCAGCCGCATAGCAAATCCCCGAATGGTTGCCCACTGCCTAGCATCGGAGGCGGTAATGCGTAGGCTCGCCATCCATTTTGGCGAGGATGTCGACATGTGGGGCTTAGCCGGATTGCTGCACGATTTGGATGTGGAGGAGACCGAAGGCAACCATCAGCAGCACGGAAACGTTGCTGCAGACTACCTCAAGGAGAACGGTTTTCCGCACGAGGTGGTAGATGCCATTCGTCGGCATAACGAGCAGGCTACCGCCGAACCCCGTACCACGTTGCTCGACCACGCCCTTGCTGCCGGCGAAACCATAACGGGCCTCATTACGGCTACGGCAATGGTGTACCCCGATAGGAAGGTGGCCTCGGTAAAGCCCTCGTCAGTGGTAAAGCGGATGCGGGAGAAGAATTTTGCCGCCTCGGTAAAGCGCGAAAATATTATGGAGTGCGAGCTGGTTGGCCTACCTATCGCTGCTTTTGCCGAAATGGCCATTGAGGCCATGCGCGAGGTGGCGCAGGAGATTGGGTTGTGAGGTGGATGTTAAGTAGAAGTCAAAGAAGTCAAAGAAGTCAAAGAAGTCAAAGAAGTATTGCCACTAAGCATATTCGTAGTAATGTCTCCTGTTGGTGGAGGTAGGGGTGGAATTTTGCGTTTACAAATAGAGTATGAACAAGATTGATTCATTTGGCTTGTTTGTAAAGAAAACCACCCCGCCCTGCGGGCACCCCT
>CAXYUU010000320.1:0-4366 GCA_964292015.1 uncultured Acetobacteroides sp. | reverse complement strand
CGGTTGGTCGGTTGGCTAGGTGCGGTATCTACCCAAAAAAGGCGTGAGCAACCTCACGCCTTCAGCTATTTTGGGGTAATACCAGTCGGAGCTAGAACGATTTGGCGATGCCAACAAAGTCGGCAGCAACCAACGATGCACCACCAATTAAACCACCGTCAACATCGGGTTGAGCGAAGATTTCGTTGGCGTTCGAAGGCTTGCAGCTACCACCGTAAAGGATGGCCACGTTGTCGGCCTGCTTGCCAAACTTGGCCGCTAGCACGCTACGGATGAATGCGTGCATCTCCTGAGCCTGATCGCTCGATGCGGTTTTACCTGTTCCGATAGCCCATACAGGCTCGTAGGCAAGTACCACCTTGGTAAGCTCATCGGCGGTAAGCTGGCAAACTACCGCTTCGATTTGGGTTTTAACCACGTCGAAATGGATGTTCGACTCGCGCTCGTCGAGCTTTTCGCCGATGCAGAAGATCGGAGCAAGGCCGTGCTTTAGGGCCAGCTTGGTCTTCTCAAGAAGTAGGGCATCGGTTTCGCCGTAGTACTCTCTTCTTTCGGAGTGACCCAGAATGACGTAGGTAGCGCCGGTTGCCACTACCATGTTGGGGGCAATCTCGCCAGTGTAGGCGCCATTGTCGTGGTTGGCACAGTTTTGTGCGGCCAGGGCGATGGGGCTGCCAGCTAGCTGCTCGGCTGCTGGAATAAGGTGGGTGTAAGGGGTCGAAACAATTAGCTCAACGCCCGCTGGAACTTCTCCAACCATCGAAAGTAGGTCGGCAATTAGCGCTTTGCCCTCTGCTGGAGTGGTGTTCATCTTCCAGTTTCCTGCTACGATTTTTCTTCTCATGCTCTATGTAATTTAGTTGAAATCTTAAGTTGATGGTTACGCGTTAAGCCGTACTCGAGGGTCGAGCATCCCGTAACAGATGTCGGTTAGCAGGTTAACGACCACAAAGATAATAGAAAAGGTAACGACACATCCCATAACAATAGGTAAATCGTACCCCGACAGCGCCTGAACCATCACGAAACCAAGTCCTTTCCATCCGAAAATGTACTCCACAAACACCACTCCGGCCATCATGGAGGCAAACCAGCCCGATATGGCGCCCACCACCGGGTTTAGCGAGTTCTTTAGGGCGTGGCGCATGATCACCTTGCGGGTAGGCAGCCCCTTGGCCTTTGCCGTGCGGATGTAATCCTGGGTAAAAACCTCCAAAAGGGAGTTTCGGGTAAGCTGCACCACCACCGCCAGCGGGCGAATGGCCAGGGTGATAACCGGGAGGATGATATTTTTTAGCATCAGCGTAATGCCGTTGCCGTAGGGATCCACCTCGAAGAGGTTGCCCGTTAGGTTCAGCCCGGTGTAGTCGCCCAGCACGTAGGCAAACAGCCAGCCAATGAGCACGGCGGCAAAGAACGAGGGGAGCGACATGCCGGTGGAGCATAGCGCCAAGCTGGCCTTATCCACCCAGGTGCCCTTGCGTAGCGCAATGAATATGCCAATGCCAATTCCGGCAACCGAGGCGAGTAGCATCGATAGAACCGCAAGTATGAAGGTGTTGGGAAGCGTCTCGGAGATGATTTCGCCAACGGGCTTTTGCGTAAGGTACGAGCGGCGCAGGTAGGGCACCTTTATCGCTATCACGCTCTTTCCTATGGTAGCACCTGCCGCCGAAGGGTATTTTTCCCTGTCGAAGTAGAACGACGACGAGGTGTCGGTGGAGTGAAACGATAGGGGCGAAAGGTCGTTGAGGTAACTCAGGTACTGTACCGAAAGCGGTCGGTCGAGCCCCAAGTCCTTTCGGATTATCTGGAGCGACTTTTCGTCGGATCGCTGGCCCATCATCATTTGTGCCGGATCGCCCGGCAGGGCGTTGAATATCGTAAAGATGAGCGTGATTACCCCAAAAACTATGAGGATGCTGTAGCCAATTCGTTTAAGCAGGTAGTTGAACAAGGGTTGTATCGGTTAGATTCACCACAAAAATAGCTATCCATGGGGTTTCGGCAACCTTTTTTGCTAAAAGATGGAGCCGCAGGCGAATTAAATGTTGGGTTGGAGTAGGGGGCAGTGGGGCGAATTGCCATCTTTTTTTGCAGGGAGGCTTGCATTATTTCGAAATGTTCTTACCTTTGCAGCCGTTAAAAACAAGAACGGTCCGGTAGCTCAGTTGGATAGAGCAACAGATTTCTAATCTGTGGGTCACTGGTTCGAATCCAGTCCGGATCACTTCCTTAACACGTAAATCGCCAGCTGATTATTCGGCTGGCGATTTTTCTTTATCGCTACCCCATCCCATACCCTCTTATTTTTCCGATGTGCCTTCGGTGTACGTCCCCCCTTGTGTACCGGTGCTTCTTCGGTAATTCTACCATGTCCCGTTTGTCGGGTCTTGCCGTATCCATATGGAATCTCGAATAAGCTTTTGCTAGTTTTAATTGGGCTTTGGCTAAGTTGGCAGGTGGTACTCGCCGGAGTAGCTGGTAGTTCGGCAATGTTGGGGAGAATCGGGCAAAAGATTTGTAAAGCTAAGTGTTATTTAACAAATTGCCTTACCATTTATGGAGGGCATGGTGGTTCATATAATGGCTCTAAACCACTAGTTACACTTATTCTAAACCCAGACAAGCGGCTGCTTGTCCCTAATTCAGCGAAATGCTATGCGAATACGCTTAATGCTAGCCTCCATTTTTCTGTCTGCCTCGGCCATGGCGCAGGAGGCGGAAAGTGCCATTATTCCCATTCCGGCAAAGGTAACCCAGGCTTCGGGAACGTTTACCATCAACAGTAAGACGAAAATCATTCTTCCACAGGCCAACGCCGACTGGCTTCGGGCGGTGGTTGTGCTCAACGAGAGGATCGATGCCGTGGTTGGCTACAAGCTTCCGACATCGAAGGGTAGATCCTCCAGAGGAAATGCCATTTTCTGTCGGATCAACCCCAAAATTGCCAGCGAAGGCTACACCCTAAAGGTGCGCAAAGGTGGAGTAACCGTTGAGGCTTCGGAGCCAGCCGGCTTATTTTACGCGCTACAAACCGTTCGGCAGCTGCTGCCTGTCGATATCGAATCGCAGGTGCGTGTCGATGGGCTTGCCCTAACGGTACCCTGCATCACGGTTGAGGATGCTCCCCGGTTTGCCTACCGCGGCATGCACCTCGACGTGTGTCGGCACTTCTTCGACGTGAACTTTGTAAAACGGTATATCGACGAGCTGGCCTACCATAAGCTCAATACCTTTCACTGGCATTTAACAGAGGATCAGGGCTGGCGCATCGAAATAAAGAAGTATCCCAAACTCACCTCTATTGGCGCATGGCGTAGCGGTACCATTACTGGTCGAGGTTCGGTTAAACCCTATCGGTACGATACCGTTCGGCATGGGGGATTTTACACCCAGGATCAAATTCGTGAGGTGGTAGCGTATGCAAGCACGCGTTTTGTAACCGTTATTCCCGAAATAGAGATGCCCGGACATGCCCTAGCTGCTCTTGCTGCCTATCCGGAGCTTTCGTGCAGCGGTGGACCTTTCGATGTGTCTAATAAGTGGGGCATTTTTAGGGATGTGTACTGCTCGCGCGAGGAGACGTTTACCTTCTTGGAGGATGTGCTGACCGAGGTGATGGATCTATTTCCATCTAAGCTTATCCATATTGGTGGCGATGAATGTCCGAAGGTTCGCTGGAGTCGATGTGAGGCTTGTCAAAAACGCATGGACGATAATGGGTTGAAAACCGAGGCGCAGCTGCAGAGCTACTTTATCACCCGAATCGAGAAGTTTATTAACTCAAAGGGACGTAATATTATTGGTTGGGACGAAATACTCGAAGGAGGCCTGGCACCCAACGCTACAGTCATGTCGTGGCGCGGTGTTAAGGGAGAGATCGAGGCCATCAAGCAGCATCACAACGTGGTGATGACACCGGGTAAACCGCTCTACCTCGACCACTACCAGTCAAAACCCGAGAGTAACGAGCCGCTTGCCATTGGTGGGTATAACCCTATTGATTCGGTGTACGCCTACGAACCCATTCCTGCAGAGATCTCTTCGGATCAGGCTAAGTATGTTATAGGAGCACAGGCTAATGTTTGGACCGAGTTTATGCCCGACGAAAAACAGGTGGAGTACATGGTTTACCCCCGTATATGCGCGCTTGCCGAGGTGGTTTGGTCGCCTGTTGCACAGCGTAACTTTACCAACTTCAGCAAACGACTCGAAAAGCACAAGGCTCGCTTCGATAGGCAAGGCATTCGGTACTTTGGTAAGAAGTAATCTTGAGGAGTGTGCAATTGTTGACATAGGAAAGGGGTGAGGCGTTTAAGGGCAGCAGGCTACGAAAACCCCTCAAAGACGGGGGTAAGCATAA
>CAXYUU010000319.1:0-4371 GCA_964292015.1 uncultured Acetobacteroides sp. | reverse complement strand
TATACGGCATGTGGTAACCGCTAAGGGTTAAGGAGACGTTAGAACCGGTTAAGGGTATGTTAATTGTGAAGGCAAATCAAACGAACCACTTAAGCGATGTTAAAGTTGGGGTAACTCCCACTCCTTTTCGAGTCAACGTAGTACCTCTGCATATGACAATAAGAACCACCGCTCAAAATCGAGATGGACTTGAACGTCCCTACTACCTCTTTATCAGCGACGACTCTCCGTCTTACTTTGGCTACGTATGCTACCTTGTCTTACAGCTTAGAATACCGACGGATTTAAAACCCCAGCTATACAAAATCAAGCGACCCCGATATCACATCGGGTTCGCTTGATTATAACCAATCACTTAAATTCTATAAAAACTACTATTTCTGCTTCAAAGGTTCGGGGTAAAGTTTCTTTTTTTGAGCATCGAGGAGAAGACCTAACGCCTATTCCACCATCGTACCTGCTACAAAAGTTTTACGATACAAACATACTGCATTACGTAACCGATAGGGGTTAAGGAGATGTTAGAACGCGTTAACAGCTTGTTAATTATACGCGCAAATCATACTAAGCACTTAAGGGATGTTAAAACAAGAGGCTCCTTACGGTTCATCCAACCCAAAACCAGCAGAATTCCCCCTTAGCACAGAATTATTTCACCAAGCAACACCGCGTTAATACCGAGACGTTTTGCAGGTAAGTACGGCACATCCGCCAACTCAAGGAGTGCGACACCCTCCACGAAAAGTTCGATAGACGCTTCAACCTGAGCAACAATAGCCATGCACCGGTGCCCCCTTTCAATAAAATGCGGCATCAGACAACCAGCAAGCTCCTCCAGCATATCGCCATCGAGGGTACACGCCCGTGACCGAAGGCACTACCGAATAACTTCATTTAACGACATTAAAGGGGATGACGGCACTTAGCGGTTGGAAAAACCTCTCAAATAGAATATCTTTGCTGAGTTATTGAATGTTGTATAAATAAACCAACGTAATGTCAGCATTAGGAAGGCACATTTTGGTTGAGTTCATGGGATGTAATCCCGAAATTCTCAACGACGTGTTTGTTATCGAGCAAGGAATGGTGAAGGCCGCATCCAAAGCCGGAGCGACGGTTATTAATTCTACCTTTCACCACTTCTCCCCTTACGGTGTATCGGGTGTTGTGGTTATCCAGGAAAGCCATCTTGCCATTCACACATGGCCTGAATACGGTTACGCAGCCGTAGACTT
This sequence comes from uncultured Acetobacteroides sp., assembly GCA_964292015.1. Taxonomy (GTDB): domain Bacteria; phylum Bacteroidota; class Bacteroidia; order Bacteroidales; family ZOR0009; genus Acetobacteroides. The sequence continues at coordinate 3,136 of CAXYUU010000319.1, read as the reverse complement.
ATTTACCTGCGGCGAATCGGTTGATCCTTGGATCTCGTTTGAATACCTCAAGAAGGTGTTTGAATCGACCACCTATTCGGCGTTAGAGATGAAGCGTGGATCGATCAACCTGCTTAAGCATGTCGACTTCGATGTGAATAACATCCGCGAAGAGGCTAAAAAGCATATCAACCCTGGCACGTATAACCGCAACGTGTGGTTTACCGATAAAGACGACAACCAGGCGCTATCGCTACGCTATACTGGCGAGGTGCTTTACGATAAAACTTCGGAGTTTCAGCGTACCCGTATTATCGATACGTACGCCTACGGAACCACCCTCACCACCGACAACATGGTGATGTGTACCGAAAAGGACGAGACCCACTACCACGAAATGATTAGCCACCCGGCAATCCTTGCGCATGGTAACATCAAAAAGGTACTCGTAATTGGTGGTGGCGACGGCGGAACCATCCGCGAGGTGCTACGCCACGCATCGGTTGAAAAGGTAACGATGGTGGAAATCGATGAAAATGTAATCGAGGCGTCAAAGCAATTCCTTCCATCTATTTCGCGCAGCTTTAACCACCCCAAGCTCAACCTAATTGTTGGCGACGGAATTAAGTTTGCAGCCGAGGCAGAACCAGGCAGCTACGACCTTATCATTGTTGATGGTTCGGATCCGGTAGGCCCTGCCGAAGGACTCTTCTCGAAGAAGTTCTACGACGACTGCTACAGCGCGCTTACCCCAAATGGCATCCTGGTAACCCAGGCCGAATCGCCCCTATTCAACGACCACGCCTTTGTAGAGCTTAACGGCTGCCTTAAGGAGGTATTTGGTAAGGAAAAGGTAAAAACTCTGCTGTTCCACATTCCTACCTACCCATCGGGAACCTGGAGCTTCCAGCTGGGTGTAAAGGGCGATGTAGATGTAACCAACGTCAACGACGAGTGTGCTGAAAGTTTTGGCACCAACCACCTGTTGAACTACTACAATGCCAACCTACACCGTGGCGCATTTGCCCTGCCCAACTATGTGAAACGTATGCTTAACGAGCTGTAATATGGAGTTTGATCCAAATGGCGTTGGCCAACCAAACGGAAACTTTTTTGCCCTACCCTACTCGCCCGATGAGGCCAGCGTAGTGCTACTTTCGGTGCCATGGGATGTTACCGTATCGTACGCTCCCGGCACCGCCGATGGTCCTCAAGCAATTCTCGATGCATCGCCCCAGCTGGATCTCTACGATCCTTTTGTGAAGGATGCGTGGAAGGTTGGCATTGGAACGCTACCCCTTAACGAGGAGTGGCGCGACAAGTCGGAGGAGCTTCGCGAGATGGCTGAAGAGGTTATTGAACGTCTCGAAAATGGCGAGAGCGAGAAATCGGCTCCCATTGTAGAACGCTTAAAAACCATCAACAGCGCATCGGAGTCGCTAAACGACTACGTTTACGGCGAAGCAAAGGAGTGGATCGACAAGGGTAAAATTGTTGGCGTTGTTGGTGGCGATCATAGCGTACCATTTGGACTCATTAAAGCGCTCTCGGAAAAGCATCCCGGCATGGGCATTCTGCATATTGATGCGCACTGCGACCTACGCGTTGCCTACGAAGGCTTCACCTACTCGCACGCCTCGATTATGTACAACGTGCTGGATAAGATCGAGGATGTTTCGCGCCTGGTTCAGGTGGCGGTTCGCGATTTTAGCGAGGACGAAATTACCTTTGCATCGAGCCATCCGAAGATCGTACAGTTTACCGATTTTGAGGTATGCGAGGAGCGGTTTCAAGGAATGACCTGGCACGAGAAGTGTGAGGAAATTATTGAGCAGCTTCCCAAGAAGGTGTACATCAGCTTCGATATCGACGGGCTTACCCCCGACTGCTGTCCGAATACCGGAACGCCAGTTCCTGGAGGGTTAACCTTTCAGGAGGCCATCTACCTGATGAAGATGGTGGCCGAAAGCCGTCGGAAGATTGTCGGTTTCGACCTGGTGGAGGTTGCCCCTGCTGCCGAGGGCGAATGGGATGCCAACGTAGGCGCCCGGGTGCTCTACAAGCTTTGCAACTTAGCACACCTATCGAACCAAAAATAAAGCGAAGGCTACCCCACAAGGGTGGCCTTCTTCCTATACCACAAGCCAAGGTGCAGCGCCATCGGCCTAAACGCGGCAAAGCAAGCCGATCGGCTACGCCTACCGCTACCGTATCCTCGCAACAGCAAGCGCTATGGGGATCCCCCAAAAACAAGCCGCTGCCACTGCAGCACACCCTGTGGCAATTGCCAGCAATCGTTTAGCAGGCCTGACGCCGTATCCGAACACTCCAAAACAGAAACCCATGCTTACCCCAGTAACCCCTACCAATGCCGAGTACGAGCTGGCAACCGTAAAAGAGCTCTACGAAACGGCCTTTCCACCAAACGAAAGGCGCGAATTTGGATCGATTCCCAGCATGCTCGGCTCGGAGGCGATGCGATTCTGCATTTACAAAGTTGGCGCCACGGTTGCAGGTCTGGTGTGCTACTGGATACTTAACCGGGTGGCCTTTGTGGAGCATATCGCGGTATTCCCGCATCTCCGAGGGCAGCAGTACGGACAAAAAATTATGGCCGAGCTGCTCAACATCGTACAGCTACCCCTACTCCTGGAGGTAGAAAAGCCTTGCGACACGGAGAGCATTCGGAGAGTTCGCTTTTACAACCGCTGTGGGCTGGAGCTGCTCGACAAGGAGTACCAACAGCCCTCGTACGATGGCATTAAGCCTCCGGTTGCCATGGCATTGATGTCGAATGTTCGGTGGAACGAGCCCGATATCGATGACGCCATTCGGGAAATATGCCAACGGGTATATGCAAAATTGGAAATTTAAGCAGGGCACCAATGATGACGAGAAGCCGCGAAGAGGCCTTCACCTAGATAGGTTGTTAGGAAAAACTTTTTGCTTGAAGCTTCGAGCTTTTTGCTTGAAGCTTCGAGATATTTGCTCGGAGCTTCGAGGGTTTGTACGAAATCCCACGCTACTACAAATTTCTTTTAACAAATAAGTATAACGCCATCAAAAAGCGGCAACATTAACCCGACTATCGTAGGGTTGTGAGCCTTAGACGAACAACGGGAGGCCTTTCCTCCTACCTGTAAGCCAATACCCCTCA
>CAXYUU010000318.1:0-4379 GCA_964292015.1 uncultured Acetobacteroides sp. | reverse complement strand
AGGAAAGTAAACCTGACTAAAAGGATACCAGTATGCCATAGAAAGACCCTATTCTAACGAAAAGGAAAGCAAAACAGCAAAAAAGAAAAGCAAACCGGACTAAAAAATACCCGTAAAAAGTAGAATATCTCCAAGACAGCATGAAACAAACCAACACTAGCACAAAAGGGAAAGCGGATTTCAAAAAACGGATCCCATCCATCTGCTAGCAGAGCATAATGTCAATCCGAGTACCCCAATAAACCTGCAGCGCATCGTTTCTACCGGTCTACGACAGCAGCAATGGATCAAGCTGCGGAAGAAAATTAGAAAGTTATCCTATAGAAACCATATTTACCCTAGCGATCCTCTTCTGTAAAACACCACGTACAAAGCCAAGGTAGCCAACCTTATGATCCTAACAACACTTTCCCAACCGAGTTATCAAAGCCCTCCTAAATGTAGCACCGAACCGAATTTGCCCCTCTGCGCTTGCAACTACAGCCAACCTTTATCGATACGCTAACCTTGCTTTCGTCCTACCTTGCCACCCATCGCAGACAGAAAAGGTTACCCGAAAGCAGCACCCCGAAAAAAGGTTGGGCTGCCACATTCCTGCGACAGCCCACTATAGCTACTCCCAATTTAGGTAGATGATTTTTTACTGCTTATTAGCCAGCTGTGCTCGTAACGATTCGATGGTTTCCTCGTACTCCCAGGTTTTGCGGTGCATCTCCTCCTGGGCAGCCTGCATCTCCTCCATGTTCTGACGCAGCTCTTCCTCCTGAGCAGCCATCTCCTCGGAGTACTCCTTGCTCTGGTCGAGCAGCTTTTGCGTACGCTCGTTGATGTTGACATTCGAAATGGCAGAGGCCAAGTTTTCGGCAGCCTTATCAAGATATTCGACCACATGTGGCTCCATTGCTTTAAACCCAGCTATCTCGACAACCCCAACAACTTGCTCGTTATTTATAAGCGGCATAATCACCAGGTAGTTGGGCTTTCGGTCGCCCAAACCCGAGGAAATTTCGAGGTAATCCTGCGGAATTTCCGCTAGCACAATAGGCGCCCGTTCGAAGATACAACGCCCAATTAGCCCCTCGTCAATAGATAGCTTCTTTACCATCATCTTTGCCCTGTTGTAGGCAATGCACGAAACCAGCTCCACGTACGTATCTTCTGCCTGATCCTCATTTATAACAAAAATGCCCCCCTGTATGGATTCGGTGTAGCCAATAACCTCGCGAAGAATGCTATCGCAAAGATGCTTAACACTGGTATTCTCTCTTCGGATGGTCTCATGAATGCGGGCAGCACCCTCGAACTTCCAATCCTGAATTTTATCCTCGTAAATGCGCAGCTCTTCGGTTTCCTTAGCAGCAATTAAATTTTGCTTCATTTCGACCATAGCCTTGCCAATAATATCCTTATCGCTCTTAGCCTCAATTGCCACATTTAGATTACCCTGACCTACCTCATTAGCAAAACTAGCCAAATGCTTTTGACTCGACAGGAGCAGGTTGAGCCCATCTACCATGACACCAATTTCATCCTCCGAGTGGATGTCAATATACTGGGTTTCGTCCAATCGCCCTTCGGCAATAAGCACCAACTCCTTCGAAGTTCTAACTATTGGATTGGAAAACATCTTGGCAATGGCATTGGTTGTAAAAGCCAAAAGACCTACACCAACTGCTATAAGTGCTAAAATTAGAAGGGCAAGCATGTTGGTTTCGTACGTAATCGTACTATTAGGAATCATGGTGCAAAACACCCACCTGCTCTTTACATTTGAGAAGTTGACAGGAACAAATACTTTGTAGCACTTCTCCTTGAATAATCCAGAGTATGAATTGCCGGCAAACACCTCATTGTTCCGAATATTCGCAAGTATATCTTCGGTCTTATCTCCCTCATCCACCTTCATTCCATTCTTTGCTACCGTAGGAGTAGCTAGAACAATACCTTCGGAAGAGATAATCTTACAGGCAAGATTCTTCGAGTTCATTTCGTCGGCCACCAGTTTAACAAAGAAATCTGTTTTCAGAAGAACTCCAACTGCTCCCACAACCTTTCCATCCACCTTGTAGGGCATAGTAATGTTAACCACCCATATTCCACTAATATGTTGGGGCTCGCCAATTACCAACTCATCATTCTGTCGTGCCTGAAGATAGCCGCTCCCCTTTTCGATAAGACCTAACAATTCATTCGAATTGGCAGCAATATCGGCACCAGCTATATGCTTTTGAACTTGCGAGGAATCACTAATCCGAAAATCTTCGACATACCACATGGCATATAGATCCTTATCGCCCTTAATAATACGATCGCACATATTTTTATAGAGGTCGAACTTAAGATCGCCCATACCACTTTGACTTTCGAAGCATTGTGCGATAGCTCGTAGTGAACCTAGCTTTTCGTCAACATAATCGCTCACGCAGGTTGCATCACTCTTGCAAACCAAGACCGCTTTTTCTTCTGCATTCCTAGAAACAATGCTACTTGTTCGTAAAAACACAACCGTCATGATCAGAAGTAGGATAACTCCCGCAGCACCTATTACCGCTATGTTTATTTTCCCCTTAATACTACTATTCAAATAGAAATCCCGTATCCTTTTCCTCATTCCCCGATTTTAAATTGAAGTGCAAAAGTAACCGCATAAACAGACAACAAACGTACTTTTGTTAACATTAACACAAATATTTAACCACAACGTGTTAATACCTTAATTTATATACCACTAGTTGCTGGCACTGCAATACTGCTTAACACTATAATGCACTATATAGGTGCAAAACAGGCCAAACCTACTAGACTTGCGCTACTATAGCGCTATTGCAAAAAAAACAAGGTAAAAGTGCAAGTACATTCAACCCCCATTTTCCCATAAGAGAAGTCGCAAACCAAAATATTCCAAAAAAAGGACGGGCTGCCACATTTCTGCGACAGCCCATTGTCCCTGTTTAACAAATTAGGGGAAATTTGTTTTACTATTTATCGCCTAGTTCAGCTCTAAGCGATAGGATGGTCTCCTCATATTCCTGAGACTTACGATGCATCTCCTCTTGGGAAGCCTGCATCTCTTCCATGTTCTGACGCAGCTCCTCCTCCTGCGCCCCCGTCTCCTCGGCGTACTCCTTTGTCTTATCCAACAGCCTTTGAGTACGCTCGTTAATGTTCACGTTCGAAATGGCAGAAGCAAGACTTTCGGCTGTTTTTCCCAAATAATCAACCACATGCGACTCCATTTCCTTAAACGCTGCTACCTCTATTACTCCAACTATTTGCTCATTATTTATCAGAGGCATAATCACCAGGTAGTTGGGGTTATTATCGCCCAACCCTGAAGTTATTGACAGATAGTCCTGCGGTACTTCCGAAAGCACAATAGGTGCCTTTTCGTAGATACAGCGACCAATCAGCCCCTCATCGATAGCCAACTTCTTGACCATCATTTTTGTCCTATTATAGGCAATGCACGAAACCATCTCCACATACCGTTCATCCATTTGGTCTTCGTTGATAACGAAAACACCTCCCTGAATCGATCCTGAATAGTTAATAACCTCGCGAAGAATGCTATCGCAAAGATGCTTGATACTGGCATTCTCCTTACGAATGGTTTCGTGAATGCGGGCAGTGCCCTTGAACTTCCAATCTTGAATTTTATCCTTGTTCTTACGTAACTCTTCTGCATTGCGAGCCGCAATAAGATTCTGCTTCATTTCTACCATGGACTTGCCAATGATATCCTTATCGCTTTTCGCCTCAATAGCAACCTCTAGATTGCCATTCCCTACTTCGTTAGCAAAATGAGCCAGCTGATTTTGGCTCACCAGTAAAAGGTTAAGCCCATCTACCATCTCCCCAATTTCATCATTCGAATGAATGTTAACCGAATGGGTCTCATCCAGCCTTCCTTCAGCAATAAGAGTAAGCTCCTTTGCCGTCTGTATAATGGGGTCAGTAAATAGCTTGGCAATTGCATTTGTCGTAATGGCCAAAAAACCCAATCCAACCACTATCAAAACAAGCAAAAGAAGAATAAGCATATTTGTCTTATGCGTAATCATACTTTTAGGAACCATGGTACAAAATGACCACTTATCCTTCACTGTCGAAAAGTCGATAGGGGTAAATACTTTATACGCCTCCTCTCCAAACGTATCAGAATAGGCATACCCCTGGTGATCAGCATGATTCTTTATGCTCTCTAATATCTCTCCAGTTTGATCTCCTTCGGTAAGCTTTTGCCCAATATTAGCCCTATTGGGATGTGCTGCGATAGTTCCCTTTGTTGTGATGATTTTACAAGCAACATCCTTTGAATCCGTTGCTTCGGCTATTATGGCATTTAAAAAATCGATTTTTAAAAGAAACCCTACAACGCC
>CAXYUU010000317.1:0-4381 GCA_964292015.1 uncultured Acetobacteroides sp. | reverse complement strand
TTTTAAAATTACCTTTATGTTATCTTATTCAAGCGGAGTTAGGCTCTGCTGAGGAGCAACCTAACAAGGAATAAATAAGATTAGCGACAAAGTACGTCAAAAAAATGGGATAGTTGGATTTACAGCTATCCTTTTTTATGACAACTTCGAGCTATCCATGCCTTAAAAAACCTTTTTATTTGGTATTTCATAATATGTTTTCCAGTACTTTTTTAATTTACCCATCTGATTATGCGCATATTCAGGAGTTTTCATGCCTAAACTTAAGTGTGGCCGATGACAGTTATAAATCGTAATTATTCGTTTTAACTCTTTAATTGCTTGTTCTAGCGAGACTAGTTTAATTTGATTCAACCATTCATCTTTTAAAATACCATTAACCCTTTCCGCTATTGCATTTTCTCTAGGATCACCATTTTCTGTCATGCTGATTTGAATATGATTTTTATTCAATTTCTTCACATAATCATTACAACAATACTGAACACCTCGATCTGAATGGTGTATTAAACCTTCAGTTTTTCTTGGTAATTGACGCAATGCCATCGTTAGTGCTTCCAGTGTATAGATTGCTTCCAGTGTTGCTCCAATAGCCCAACCTACAATCTTTCGAGAATAGGCGTCGGTCACTAAATTTAAATAAACAAAGCCTTCTGCAGTCTCAATATAGGTGATATCGCTTACCCATAATTGATTTGCTTTTATTGGAATAAACCCCTTTATTAGGTTAGGATACTTATGCAGCCAATGGTTGCTATAAGTGGTCTTAACTCGTTTACGTCGTTTCCCTACTAATAGACCATACCTATTTAAGAAATCAAAGAAACAATCTCTCCCAATATTTAACTCCTTCGGCAGTGTAGGTTGAATAATTTCCAACAATTTACGTCCACCAATCTTAGGCATCAATTCACGCTGTTTTTCAACTAATTGAAGCAATATATCCTCTTTGGCTTCTTCCTTGTAGTTGTATTTGCAGCGCTGATAATAAGCTTGTCTACTTTTGCCAAACAGCTCGCACAATGTGTCTCGTCCTAAAATAGGTTTACACAATTAATGTGTAAATTATATGAATAACAGATTGATAACAGGACAAGAAAAAGAGTCAATAATTGCCGAGTATTTATTAGGCTCTACTTCGTTTAGAATTTTAGGAAAAAAGCATGGAATTGATTTTAGAGTTATACATTCGTGGGTAACAAACTTTAAAGGAAAAACAGTGCGCCACTCAAAAAAAACAAATCCCCCCAAAGCATTAACAGAAGAGCTTTCTTCTGATGTAAAGTTATTGCAGGAGGAGTTGCGCAAAGCTAGATTACACAATGATTTACTTAATGCTATGATTGATATTGCTGAAGAACAGCTTAAAATCAATATAAGAAAAAAGTCTGGCACCAAGCGGTAGAAAAAGTAGAACAAAGGAGTCCACGCTGTACCAGCGACCTTTGTTTACTGCTTGGTTACAGTAGGCAAGCCTACTATCAGGGCATAAAGTACATACAGCAAAAAGCTTACGAGTCGGATCTTATCATTGAAGAAGTATTACGTTATCGCATGCTTCAAAAGCGAATAGGTACACGAAAGTTTTTAGATGAGATACAGGGTTTCTTACAAGCGCATCAATTTCAGATCGGCAGAGATGCCATGTTTGATCTATTGTCAGAACATGGCTTGCTAGTTACCAGACGTAAACGTAAAGGTTCCGTAACAACATTTTCAAAGCATCGCTTTAAAAAATATCCCAATATCGTAAAAGGGTTTGTTCCGATTGCACCTAATCAATTATGGGTTAGCGATATTACCTACATTCATCTAAAAGAGGGATTTGCTTATTTATCGCTTATTACAGATGCTTACAGCCGTAAAATAGTTGGATTTTATTTGAGCAACGATTTATCGGCAAATGGCCCACTTAAAGCTTTACAAATGGCTTTAAAGCATAATTCAACCATAACTTATTTGATTCATCACAGCGATAGAGGAGTGCAATATTGCTGCGATGATTATGTGACGTTATTAACCCATAATAACATTAAAATTTCTATGACCGAGAATGGAGATCCTTTAGAAAATGCCTTAGCAGAACGTGTGAATGGGATCTTAAAAACAGAGTTGTTAGAGGAAATCTATATTGATTATAAATCAGCTCAACATGCTGTAGCTATTGCTTGCAGTACATATAATCATTTAAGGCCACACGGAAGCATCAACAATCTAAAACCATTTGACGCTCACCAAAAATGCGGTGAACTGCCTATGAGGTGGAAAAATTATTATCAAATAAACAAAAGAAAGGAGTTAGATATGAAAACATAAAAAATAGGTTTTTTTTAGGCATTACTGGCATCCAAAGTATACCAAAAAAAGAGCCAACCTTTGCAGATTAGCTCAATTTAACGATATACTTCGTCAGCCACCGATTTATTTCCTGATGAGTTGCTCCTCAGCAGAGCTCATTTCCGCTTTCATCGGCAATGCAAATTTAAAAAAAATGTAAAGCGTATTCAGGATTAATTTTAAAGTGTAAATTTGAAACAGGATGAGCAATCAAAAAGTGTAAACTTTTTTCAGGACGAGACATAGTCTTTTAACGACTTAGATAGTACGCTAGAAGTTAGACTTAAGAAAATGAAATTATACTTACATTTGGAATGAAGTCGAAACCCTAGCGCCTAACATGGGTTTGCTGACAACCCCTGCCGTATTCTAGGATTTTTCCAAATAAAAAATCAGCTATTTTTCATCACCGTCACTGTTCCCGCCTAGGCAAAGTTAGTCCACCTTGATTTTTCTTTGCAATACCAAGCCCCAAGGGGTTTTTCTTAAAATCTCCACCCTGCGGGTAGTATTTTAAGAAAAAGTATTGCACGAAAAATCAATTCCGCCTCCTGTTGCCTAAGCGTTAACAATGACTACCTGCGAACCATCTAGAGAGCACCATTTACGCAGCGTACACATAATCTTGTTGATAAATTGTCCCTCTATGGATAACCGCAAATATGCGTGCCAAAATCTTATTCCTTATAGCATTAACGATACTCATCCCATTTTTACCCTCTAGTTTCTTTCTATCATAATACGCTTTAATCTCTGAATTACAAGTTAACGAGCTAATAGCACACAAATTAAGTAATGACTTGAACTTCTTGTTAGCCAAATGATTGACCTTCGTTCGACCATGAATGCTAATACCCGATTGGTAAGGGAATGGTGCGGTGCCAGCATAACTGGCAAATTTTCGCCAATCACTAAACAAGGTAAATCCATTGGTATAAGCAATCATATACATCGCCGTTTGTTTGCCTACGGCTCTAATGCTTGTTATTAGTTCAAATTGCTTTGCTAGTTTTTCATCTGATTTGATAATCGCTTCAAGCTCCTTGTCTACTTTTGATATTTGAGTAGTAAGCTCTTTCATCATCTTCTCTTGAACCTGAAAAAGAATCTTGTTTTCCGTTTTCTTTAAAAACTTACCATTCTCAGCAATACTCCTCTTATAGCTAGCTCTTTGCACAACCAAATGATCGCGCAAGGCTAGTAGTCGTTTCAGAGATACAATTGTCTCTGAGGGGAGCTCACTAGGTTTGATCTCGTCCAAACGACGATAAGCATACAAGGCGATACGTTTAGCATCAACCTTATCATTCTTACCCCTTTGAATGCCCATAGAACGCTTAATCTCCAAACCCGGAACTAACACAAAGGATAAACCATTTTCGTGTAAAAATAGAGATAGTGGGTAAGAGTAAATGCCTGTGTGTTCAAACACAAAAAGAATCTCTTCTGATTCGCACTTAACCCTTTTTAAAACAGTTCTCAAAAGCGTCTTAAAGCCATCTTTCGCGTTAGAAAATACAAAGGAGTGCTGATTTGAGTGAATGATAGCATCGTTAGATAATTTTCCTACATCAATGCCAATTACTTCCTTAAATTTCATAATTTTGATTTTAATTAATTTTTAATTGAAGTTGCAACCACAACAACCTTTAAGAAGCCTCTAAGCTTAAAATTCTAGATGGTTCAATGCAACTAATGAAAAGAATGGGGACTATTACGGCACAAAGGTCCAAAATCCTAGCAGGCGCAAGAGTTCACCCCATTCTTTTTTTTATTAAATTTAATTAGAAATTATTAATTGCAAATCTAAAGGCAGGCGCAACACACTGGTAGACAGCAAGCCCCATCCGTTAGCGGAAACCCTTGGAGAACTCAAGAAAAAATGAGTAAAATAACTTAATCCTATAAAAATGTTTGATTTTCGTTTACAAGTATTTCACAAAGTAGCAACACGACTTAATTTTACAAAAGCTGCCGAAGAATTATTTATTACGCAGCCAGCAGTTTCAAAACACATACAAGAAATTGAAAGTTTTCTGAAAAC
>CAXYUU010000316.1:0-4470 GCA_964292015.1 uncultured Acetobacteroides sp. | reverse complement strand
TGTTGGTTTTGCCCGTAAGGGTTGGTGGGAAAACAACTACAATTTTATCGGTTACCGATGTGGTAGGAACAAATTTTCCGCTGGTGTAGGTGTACTTTCCCTTGTTTTTTTCAAAGTTGAAAGGCTCTGCGTTTGAATCGAATTCTGAGGCAAGCGGGTTGCGCTGCAGGTTAATGATGCTCTTTAGCTGCTCAGGCGATACCACCTGGCTGATAGCATTAGGGAAGAGTCCATTTGGAGATAGCTGTTGTAAGGTAGATAGTGCGGTTGCTGCTTTGGTAGTAGTAATGGCGGCCATCTCTTGCTCGCAACTCTTACCGGCTGTTTGAATTTCGGTGGTAGCCTCTACTTTTGTTAGTTCTTTTGCATCATCATCTTTACTACATGATGCCAGCTGAGTAGTAAATGCTACTGCTGCAATAAATAATAGCTTTTTCATAATACTAAATTTACAGTTTTTTGAGCTGTAAATTTAGCATTTATTTGAGATCCTACTGCTTTTTACAGGAGGGGGAGGCTTAAAGTGTGAGGAATTGTTGCGCCAGCTATCATGCTGGTTACTTGCTTTTATAGGGTATATAGTCGTTTTTCATATTCAGCTTGCGGTATTAAGATTTTATCGATCCCTCTTTTTCCTCGATTTGGGACCTCTTGTAGTCCATCTTTCCAAAATGATGGTAAATTTGCGGTGCTGGCTACTGAAGGTATGGCTGCAAGCTAACTTATGAAGGATTACGTATCGTTTAAATATTTACTTATTGTCATTTTCCTGCTTTTGGGTAATGGGTATGCCTATTCGCAGCATGAGCTAGCTGGGATTATTGTTGATAGCCAAACCAAAAAGGCGGTTGACGGTGTTGCTATTTATATTGGCAAGACTACCAGTGGCATCTCGGATTCTATTGGAATGTTTAGGGTTTTCTTTAAAAAGAGAGGAGTCTATACTATTCGATTTGCTCATCTTTCGTACAAATCTACAGCTGTATCGGTAGGAATTGTAGGCGATACCACGGTAACTTTTTTGTTGACTCCAAAGCTACATAGTCTTGCTGAAGTCACTGTTTCAGGTTTAGCCTCCGAGAGGAGGGGCGCCAGCTTCTCTATTAGTGCAATAGATATGCAGAAGGGTGTTGCGTTGCTTGGCGAGCGCAATATTGGGTTGATGCTTCAGCAAAAACCGGGGGTTGCACATGCTCAGGAAATTAATCCGGGGCTTTACGTTCGTGGATTTTCGAATTCGCAGAACAAGGTGCTGCTCAACGGATCACAAATATTCAACTCTAACCATCTTTTGGGGATATACCCATCGGTAAATGGTAGCATGGTGGCAAAAACCGAGATGTTAAGCGATGATGTTCATCCTCGATATGGCGATTTCCTATCGGCATGTTTGGTTATGGCCGGTAATTACCTGTTGGCCGATAGCACGGAAACGGAAGCTGGCATTGGATTGCTAACCTCGCACATATACAGAAGGGCACCCATCGTAAAGGGTAAGGTGTCGTACGTAGTGGCAGCGCGTCGGTCGTACTTCGATATCATTTCGCGCTCCTACAACCAGCTGCACCATTCGGATAACCGCGGTAGCAAGCTCCCCGACTACAGTCTGTACGATCTGAATGGTTTGGTGATTATCGAACCTACTGCAACGGATAAAATTGTGGTGTCGGCCTTTCGCTCGGGCGATAAGCTCTCGCAGCAGCAGAGCTACCTCCACATTAATGCTGACTGGGGCAACACCGCAGCAAATATTCGGTGGGACAAGACCATTTCGAAGGCTATCAGCATTCGTACAAGTGGGGGATACAGCCGTTACAGCACCAACACATCGGTTATCAAATCGGATGTGAGCCATATTGCCAACTCTATTAACCGTTATAACCTTTCTGTAGATGGGATGATACGGGTTGGAGCCCTTGCTCAGGTAGATGTAGGGCTCTTTGGAGCAAGTACACGTACAACAATTGGTAACGATTCGAAGGAGGTTAATGGCGATGAGTCGGTATTGAGCAGTAAAGCAGGTTGCTACCAAAGCGTTGGTGGGTATGTTGCGATAAATCAGCGCGTGGGACACTTTCTTCAGGTGAAAGGTGGGTTGCGAATGGAGAGCTATGCAGGGAGTAAACTTTTTGTCTCGCCTCGGGTATACGTGCAGTCGCCCATAACCCGGTCGGTTACCATTTTTGCCTCGTATTCGCAGCGTCAGCAGTTCGACCATCTCTATGCACCAATGGGCGTTAACCTTCCGGTGGATATGATTATCCCTAGCGACGATACGCTTAAGCCTCAGCAGTCGCGACAGGTTGGGTTTGGGGCTACTGTTCGTATTGGCAGTCGGATGCAGGTGTTGCTGTCTGGTTACTACTCCACGCTAACCAATCAGGTCGATTTTGTTAATCCCGAACCTCTTAATCAGGGCTTTTACTATGCGTTGGGAAGGGGAACGGCGAGGGGGCTGGAGCTAATGGTCTCGTATAAGACCGATCGATTTGGACTCGAAGCTTCGTATTCGCTGAGTGAAACTAGGCGGCAGTTTGCTCAAATAAACGAGGGGTGTTGGTTTAATCCACCATTCGATATTAGGCATAAGGCCGATTTTATGGGATATCTGAAGTTGACCTCCAAGTTGAGCCTGTCGGTTTCGCAATTTGTACAGAGCGGTAACCTGGTAACCGTACCCTCATCGATATACTTTAATCAGGCCAAAAATCAGGTGGTACCTGTTTACACCTCGCGTTATAACCTCCGGTTGCCGCTGGCACATCGGTTGGATATGTCGGTACAGTATTCGGTGGTGAAATCGTTTGGAGAGTTACGCTACAGCTTTGGCATTTACAACGTGTACAACCAGGCAAATCCCTACTTTATCTACTTTAAACCGGAGGTTCAGAATGATGAGAGAACCCGCTTTGTTACCAAGCAGAAGTCGTTGTTGCCTATGGTTCCCTTCTTTATGATTGAATTAAAGCTATGAAAAAACAGCACTCAATTTGGGTTCTTCTGCTGCTACTTGCGAGCTGCCAGCTAAGCGAAGAGGCTAGTGTAACGTTGCCTGCACAAAACCGATTCTACGTTGTGGAGGCTGTGCTGAAGCCAGGTACGCCCATGGAGTTGTCCTTTACCGAAAGCATCCGCATGAACGATATAGCAAGTCTAAACTTTGTTTGGAATGCCGATGCCTTCTTTGTTCTGAATAGCGATACCATTCGGCTAACCAACTTTCTTTTTAATAGGCACGATGGTGTTATGGTAAACTATACTAGCAATGTGCTGTTACCTTATTGGAATACTGGGAACTTAACGCTTTACCTTCGAAAAGGAACCGATACCCTTACCGCAACAGCTCGTCTTATTAAACCTATTGCGGTTCGTAGCTGTAAGGTGAATGGGCTGGATATTGATGTTACTGTCGATAATATATATGAGGGTAACGACCGCTTTTTTAGGATGGAGGCGTTTTTGTATCAGACTAATGGTAAGTCTGCTTTTTATGCTCAAATTTATAACCTCGCTAGCAGTAGTTCTGCGGAGTTATACCTGCATTTAAAGGTGGGAGACGTACAGCGAGACTCGCTAAAGGTGGTTGTATCGCATATCTCTAGGGAGCATTACGAGTACTTCTACTCCTGCGGAAGGGCTGTTGATGCCTACTTCGATCCATTTACGGTTCCAACGCAGGTTAAGTCGAACATAAAGGGTGGTATGGGCATTTTTACGGTGGCCGATGAGCGGGCGGTGCTTTTTAAAAGTCGTTACCCATAGATGGTATTGTTATATAAATGCTTAACGGGCAAAAGATACATCGTATCCTTTGCCGTTAAGTTTTTTGCGAAGTGAGGTGAAGCCCTACTTTTTCTTTTGGTAGGTTAGCCTGATTTCTAATCGGCCGCTTTCGCCACCAGCGTCTTCCATGTTAGTTCCATTTAGGATCATAGACTGAGGGTAGCCAAACTCGTTGTAATCTTGGTAGTTTATCCATCCATTAAGACCATATTCCTCTGCACTCCACGCACGCTTAATGGCGTTAACCACCTTGTAGTGGTCGAGTATGGGGTTAATGGCGGTGATGCTATTGCCAAAGAAGTTCTTTAGCTGGTAGTCGTACTCAAATTTGGCAGTAAGCCTAACACCTGCTGGTTTAATTAGTTTACTATACTCAACGCTGTTTGTAACAGGGTTATACCATTGATCCCAGCTGTTAGAGTAGACGGCACCTTGTAGAGCGTAAATCTCAATAGGGTTTCCATTTTTGTCGTAGATGGTTTCTGCAACCTTTTCGCTCTTACCATCGGGGGTAAAGCGGTTAATTTTGGTTACCTGGTTGGTTGCATTGTACTCGTAGGCGAGGTAGGTGCTTGTCGTTATCCATCCTCCAGCTACCGGTGCAAATTTTTCGGATTTCACCACCTTGCTGGAGGCATTGTAGGTGAGGCGTAGCTGGTATTCGGGTGTTGCCGAGTTGTTAGGGTA
>CAXYUU010000315.1:0-4497 GCA_964292015.1 uncultured Acetobacteroides sp. | reverse complement strand
ATGGCGTATAAAGCTTATAAGAAGGAGTCGATTTCCGAAAGGCATCGTCATCGTTATGAGTTTAATAATCAGTATCTGGACCAGTTTGAGGTTGCCGGTATGAAGCCAGTTGGAACAAACCCTGATACCAATCTGGTTGAGATAGTGGAAATTCCCTCGCACCCTTATTTTGTTGGTGTTCAGTTTCACCCAGAGTATAAAAGTACTGTGGCGAATCCACATCCGCTTTTTGTTGCTTTCGTAAAAGCGGCTTTAAAGCACAAATCAGAAAAGTGTAAATAAAGAAGAACTTAAATTAAATGGATAAAAAGAGTATTATCGGTTTGGTGATAATAGGTGTAATCCTAATTGGATTCAGCTATTTCAACAACCGACAAATGGCGACACATCAAAAGGAACAGGCGGTTATCGATTCGGTTGCAAAGGCAAATATGCCAGCTGTTGACACCGCTAGTGCTGTGCCTACTACTCAGCAGCAGCTTAAACAGGAAGCGGCTAAAGATAGTACGGAGATTGTAGCAATTTCGGAAACGGTAGGTACTTCTATGGCAAATGCTATTAAGGGTACCGAGGAGTTTTATACGCTTCAAAACGACCAGATAAAGGTGGTGTTTTCGAATAAGGGAGGTAGAATTGCCTCTGTCGAAACGGTAAAATACAAGCGACATAATGGAGAAAAGCTCGTTTTGTTTACTCCCGAAAGGAGTCAGTTCGATCTTAACTTCTTTATTGGTCAAAGTATTTCGACGTCGAAATTTTTCTTTCAACCGGTAAATGTTGCAAAGAGTACCGTTTTCTCCTCTACCGATTCGGTGAAGAGTGCTACATTCCGTTTGTATACCGATGAGACGAGCTACATAGAGTACGTGTACACCCTTAAAAAGGGCAGCTACATGGTCGACTACAAGGTCAACTTTGTGGGTATGCAAGGAAAGTTTCCTGCTAATATGTCCAGCATCGACATTAATTGGTCGTTGGATGCCCCTCAGCAGGAAAAAGGTTTCAAAAATGAAAACAACTACACCGCCGTTGCTTACAAATTTCCTGGCGAAAAGGGAGATTTAGAGGAATTGTCTGCAACAAAGGAAACTGCAAGTGAAAAGATTACTACCAAGATTCACTGGGTAGACTTTAAACAGCAGTTCTTTTCCTCTATTCTTGTTGCAAAGGATAACTTTTCTTCAGGAGATTTAAGTCAAAGTACTCATAAACCTGATTCAGGTTATGTGAAGAACTTTAAGGCTACCCTTCAGGTTCCTTTTAACCCTGCAACTAAGAGTATCGACCTTGCATTCTACTTTGGTCCAAATAAGTTCAACGAGCTGAAAAAGTATAATCTGGAATTTGAATCGGTTGTTCCCTTGGGATCTTGGATTATTCGTTGGATTAACCGTTGGGTAGTAATTCCTGTATTCGATTTCTTGGAGTTGTACATTGGCAGCTTCGGGATTATTATACTTATTCTTACTGTACTTATCAAACTTTGTTTATTTCCGCTTACCTATAAGTCTTACCTATCGATGGCTAAGATGAGGGTGCTTAAACCTGAGGTTGATAAGATTAATGAGAAATTCCCTAAAAAGGAGGATGCTCTTAAGAAGCAGCAGGAGGTAATGGGACTGTACCGCAAAACCGGGGTAAACCCAATGGGCGGTTGCTTACCGATGATTTTGCAGATGCCAATTCTATTTGCAATGTTTAAGTTCTTCCCTGCATCGTTTGAACTTCGTCAGGAAAGTTTCTTGTGGGCCGACGACCTTTCGTCGTTCGATTCGATACTTAAGCTTCCTTTCGAAATACCTATGTATGGTGCGCATATAAGCTTGTTTACCCTACTGATGGCGCTGTCGTTGTACTTTACTTCAAAAATTAGCACCTCGCAAATGGCCGATACCAATCAGCAAATGCCAGGTATGAAGTTTATGACCTTGTACATGATGCCGGTAATGATGCTGCTTTGGTTTAATAACTATGCTGCAGGTCTTAGCTACTACTACATGCTATCTAACCTTATTACCTTGGGGCAAACTTACCTCATTCGTCAATCGGTTAATGATCATGCAATTCTTGCCAAGTTAAAAGAGAATAGTAAGAAACCGGTTAAAAAATCGCGTTTCCAACAAAAGCTCGAAGATATTGCAAAGATTCAGCAGCAAAGAAAAAAGTAACGTTGCTTACTATATTGAAAGGCTACCTTCGGGTAGCCTTTTTTATTTTGGTGCATGCCTAACATGGATATTAACGTTTTGTATGATGGTGGCCTATGGCTTGATAAGTATAAGCAAGCGAGTTAGAAGACGAATCGATGAACCATTTTTACTTCTACTGTTGGGCTTACATGCTTTAAGATTATACAGGGTTTGGTTCTTATCCTTTAATGCTATCTGTTGATCCCTATTTTTGAATTGGGTTTACTTATCATCAGCTATCAGTATGCTTCCGATTAATGTGCCCTCAACTAAATATTAACAGTGTTTCTGCATATGATCGGTTATGATTAGCATCATTACGACTTCGAATATGCTTTCTTACTTATTATAAACTTGTTTTATAGTTAATTGGTGATTGGTGATTACAGCTTAAATTCTTTTGTCATTTAAGATAGTGCCTGTCTTTTGGATGCTGTTTTCTTAATTGGTACGTTAAATATTATAGTTTTTAAAGTCATTGTTTTGTATAATTAAAAACTACTACTATATTGCACAACCTTTAATTAGACAGGAAAAACTATTCATCATGACAGCAAAATTCAGTAAGACTCGAGAGAATATTGTAGAGGTGTCCCGTAATGTATTCGGAGAGATGGGTTACTATAACACCACTATAAACGACATTGCTTTAGCTTGTAATAGGGGTAGGCGCACCATTTACACCTATTTTAAATCCAAAGATGAGATTTATAATGAGGTTATCAAGGTGGAGTCTAATAAAATGGCTTCTGAGTTGCGGAATCACTACTCGCATTTAAGTGATCCTCATGAGAAGTTAAGGGTCTATATTACAAAGCGTATGGCTATCATTCGTAATTTGGTATATGCTCATACCGCATTAAAGTCATGCTTCTTTAAAGAAAGGGCTCATTTCGATCAAATCCGTCGTGAATTCGATAAGGAGGAGATTAAGATTATTCTTGAAATTCTTGACGATGGCATTCGTCGTAATGTGTTTCAGGTTTTGAATATGAGCTTAACATCGCATAATCTTTTGGTTACGCTAAAGGCATTCGAAAAAGAATTTATGGATATGAACCCATCTGAAGAGTTGAAAGATAGGCAGCTAACCATAATGAGAATTGTCCTTTACGGAATTTTCAATAATAGCAACTTGAGGTAGTTTGGGTCGCTATTATTAGAATTATTTTTTGAATTGTATGTGTTTAAATTATGGTGGGGCTTTATTTTCCCATCTAAGACGTTGTGTGTAGCAACTTTGGTGATGTAAACAGGTAAAGTGATGAGTGGATTTTTCAGCGAGCTGGAGTAAAGAAGAGATGAAAAGCATCGGTAGATGAGATTGCAAATTTAATGGGAGTTAAAGTTGTAGCAATTCGATTGCTTCTCTTCCTTATCCAGTATAGCGTTGATTTAATAGTAGGGGCTATCTACACGTCGTTCCATGCTTTTAGAACTTTTTCGATTTTCATATTGAAAACATTGCTGTGGATAACCGAATTCAAGTGGCGTAATGTTCAGTAGTAAGTGGCAAAAATCGTTTTCATAGCAGAACTTTAAAGGGAGGATTGAATGGTTGTTCCTGCTTATTATCGTTATAGGTGACCCTATTTTTGATCTCATTTTTACAGATCTCACCGACTATTTCCACTTTAGTATTGAGGTTCTTTTTGTGATGCTTGGTTTTTAGTAAGCCGCCGCATGTATTATAGCTACAGCTAAATAAATGGATGGTTTTGAAAGGTTAGGACGTTTCGTTTAAAACGTCCGTATCTTTTGGTTAACTCGTCCGTATGTTTTGACTAAAAGGTCCTGAAGAGTTAAAGCTAACGTCCTGATGTTTTAGTCAAAAGATCCGCACCTTTTTTGCAAAACGTCCTGACGAATTGGAGGACCGGTTCGAATAGCTAAAACCAACCCTGAAGTGTGCAGTTTCTATCCCTCCTTTTTTTGACGAAAAACTAGGCTCATTTGTATCTTTTAGGCTTGTTTCTCCCTCTTCTATTCTCTTCCCTAGCGGTGATTTATTTCATGCATAAGAACGTTTGGTGTCGTTGTGCTGTGTCCTAAGCTTACATCTTAGTCTAGCATGTTGTGCACTATTTACTGCATTCGTTGCATTGTAATTACTATATTGCGAGACTAAACCTAGTCTACATGAGATTTTTACTATTGCTACTATTGGCCTTATTTTTTGTAACACCTTCCTATTCGCAGAATAAGATCAACTTAGTTGGAACCGTTTCCGATTCTTCGGGTAAAAAACCGGTAGAGTTTGCGGCTGGTGCCCTTTTTTCTCCTAAAGATTCGGGTATTGTTGCATCTG
>CAXYUU010000314.1:0-4499 GCA_964292015.1 uncultured Acetobacteroides sp. | reverse complement strand
TCCAGTCAGCCAGCGGGTCAGAAGGCCAAGACGCTTAAGACGCTCGCCCTATTTTTAGGAGCCATACTGGCCATAAACGTGGTGGCCTCGTTCGTATTCTTTCGCCTCGACCTAACTTCCGATAAGCGCTTTACGCTTTCGACGGTTACCAAGACAAAGCTCAAGGAGGTGAAGGACATCGTTTACGTGAAGGTTTACCTCGACGGCGACATGCCCATCGCATTTAAAAAAATGAAGCGCTCCATAAAGGAGATGCTCGACGAGTTTACGGCCTACAGTGGAGGAAACGTACAGTACGAGTTTGTTAACCCAACTGCACAGGAGGGTAAGAAGCTTAGCGCGCTGTACGAGGATCTTTACAAAAAGGGTTTGCGCCCGGTAAACATTCAGGAGAATAATGCTGATGGGGGTATGAACCAGCGTACGCTATTCCCGGGTGCGGTGATAAGCTTTAACGGCTGCGAGATTGGGGTTAACTTTATTACCAGCAACTCTAGGGTATCCCCCGACGAGTCTATTGGTATTGCACTTCAAAACTTGGAGTACAACTTCATATCGGCCATCGACCTGCTTACCAAAAAGACGCTGCCCAAGATCGCCTTTATTCAAGGGCACGACGAAATTGATGCGCTACATGCACAGGGGGCACTACAAACGCTGTCGGAGCATTTTAATATCGATTCGGTAACCATCCGTGGCCGTATGGGCGCGCTCGATTCGTTTTCGACGACCATTATTGCCAAGCCGCTTAAGGCATGGAGCGAGGCCGATAAGATGGTGCTCGACCAGTACATTATGAATGGGGGTAAGGTGGCCTGGTTTGTAGATGCGATTACCGTTAACGACGACAGCTTGGCAACCGGTGAGGTTTCGTTCGGATTGGTTAACCAGCATAACCTCGACGACCAGCTCTTTAAGTACGGTGTGCGGATCAATCCTACGGTTTTGCAGGATGCGCAGAGCGTTCTTATCCCTGTAAATATGGCCGTGCCGGGGGCGCAGCCGCAGTTTGTGCCATCGCCATGGTACTACTACCCGCTGCTTAACGCTCCTAGCGACAATTTGATTACCAAGAATCTAAACGTAATCATGTCGAAGTACCCTAGTAGCATCGATACGGTTGGTGTAGGACATGATATTAAGAAAACGGTGCTGCTGAGCACTTCTCAGTACGCTCGCGAAGTGCAGGCGCCAGTAATGGTGAGTCTTTCGCAGGTTACTAAAAAGTTTAAGCCGGGAGACTTTAACCGGGCATGGGCACCTGTTGCCATATTGCTCGAAGGTCAGTTCCCCTCGGCATTTCAGCATAGGGTTGCTAAGGGTATTACCCCCAACGGCAAGCCAGCAGTGGATAGGAGCAAGTCCACTAAGATGGTGGTGGTTGCCGATGGCGACATTATCCGTAACGATGTTTCGCGTCAGGCCAGTGGCGTTGTGCCTTACCCGCTAGGATTCGACAAGTACATGAATCAGCAGTTTGGTAATAAGGACTTCCTGCTCAACGTAATCAGCTACCTAAACGATGATACGGGGCTAATGCAGATTCGCAACCGCGAGCTCGTTATTCGTATGCTGGACAAGAATAAAATTTACACTCAGCGTAACCTTTGGGTTGTTCTCAATACGGCCATACCGTTGCTGCTGCTGGTGGTGTTTAGCATTGTCTTCATTTGGCTTCGCAAGCGGAAGTATGCAAGGTAGCTTGCTGTTGCAGCTACATTTTTTAATTCGTGCGTATATTATACCCTAGTCAATGTCTAAGAAAGCTATTTGGATTGTTGCAATTTGTTTGATGGTGGCGGCTACCTTTGCTGCTGTTTACTACTATACCGATATCATAAAAAGTTCGAAGGTGTTCGCCGTTAAGGATGTAGGCGCTCTTACCCGAATTGTTATCGAAAAGGATACCGCCTCTATTATACTCGAAAAGCGTAAGGACGGTTGGGTGGTAAATGGTAAGGGCGAGGTTAGACCTATGATGATTAAGCAGCTGCTGTACCTTCTCGAAAATATAGAGGTGAAGATGCCGCTTCCCCGCAAGGTTCGTAAGGAGGCCTCGATTGCGTTAGAGGAGGGGTACACCATCACCGCCGAAGCAAATGGTGCGGTGGTATCTCAGTTTACCATTGCCGATTTTCCCAATTACAAGGTTGGATCGATTGGTGTTGTGAGCGGTAAAACAAAGATGTACCTCCTTGGCATTCCGGGAACAAAGTACAGCCCGGTTTCGATGCTATCCGTTGACGCTGTCGATTGGCATCAAAATCTGTTACTGTCGTTAACGCCTTCGGATATCCTATCCATAAATGTTGATAATATAGCCAAGCCCGAGCGTAGCTTTAAGATATTTAGAGGAACCAACGGCAACTTTCACCTATACGATATCTATAAGCAGAGTGAGGTGCCCGACTACAATGCAGAACAGCTCGCGTTTTATTTATCGTTATACAATGAGCTTGGGTTTAGGCATCTTGTAAAGATGAGTGATATCGAACGTCGAACACTAGTGCTCTCGGAGCCAGAGGCAATTGTAACGTTGTCGTCTGTTGATGGGAAAACCGAGATTTTTAAGCTCTACCTGATACCTATTGGCGAGGATTACGACGACTATGGTCGTCCGTTAAAGTACGATCGCGATAAGCTCTACGTAGTCTTCGATGGCGACAGGCAGGTGGTGCTGGCCAATTGGGTCGATTACGATATTTTACTACGAGATGTTAGTTTCTTTTTAATAACTAATTAGGGGAAGGGGTAATTACTACCCCTTTTTTTCGTATAATTGAGATCGAAAGAGCAAAAGAAAATAGTTTTGATAATTAAATAATTAAGGAATGAAATTCGTAGTATCCAGCACCGAACTCTTGAGCCACCTACAGCTTATCAGCAGGGTGATTAATAGCAAGAACACCCTTCCAATCTTGGACAACTTCTTGTTTAAGCTCCATAACAACGAGCTCAAGGTTACTGCTTCCGATTTAGAGTCTACCATGGAAACCACCCTTCACATCGAAAATGTGGTAGAAGATGGTGACATTGCTATTCCAGCAAAGCTGCTAACCGATACGTTAAAGGAGTTTCCAGAACAGCCACTTACCTTTATTGTAAACCCCGATAATCTTGATGTAGAGATTAGCTGGGAAAAGGGTAAGTTCAACATTCCTGGTGCCAATGCCGAAGACTTTCCAACCGTTCCTTTAATTAAGGAGGAGGCAAAGTTCGAGGTAACCATTAACGCTGATGCCCTATTTGATGGCATTACCAAAACCGTATTCGCCACTGCCGACGACGAACTTCGTCCGGTAATGAACGGTATTAACATTGACTTTTCGCCCGAATCGGCAATTTTTGTTGCTTCGGATGCCCATAAGCTGGTTCGTTACAAACGTGCCGACGTTAACGCTTCGGGTACTGCTTCGTTTATTCTACCTAAAAAGCCAGCCAACCTATTAAAGGCTTTACTGGCTAAGGAATCGAACGATGTTGCCGTAGAATTTGACTCTAAAAACGCATCGTTTATTCTTACCAACTTCAAGCTGGTTTGTCGTTTGGTAGAGGGTACTTACCCTGCATACAATTCGGTTATCCCAACCAACAATCCTAATAAGCTTACCATCGATAGGTCGGAGCTGCTTAACTGCGTTCGACGTGTTTCGGTTTGCTCGAATCAGGCAAGTAATCTTATTAAGCTTAAAATAAACGGCAACCAGCTTACCGTATCGGCTCAAGATTTGGATTTCTCCATCTCTGCAATCGAACGTCTAAACTGTCAGTATGAAGGCGAGAATATGGAGATTGGTTTTAAGTCTACCTTCCTATCCGAAATCCTTGCTAATATCGAAAGCGAAGAGGTTGTTCTCGAATTGGCCGATCCTTCGCGTGCAGGTCTTGTTCTTCCTACCACTCAGGTTGGCGAGAATGACGATACCCTAATGCTACTTATGCCTATGATGATTAACGCATAGCGCGTACGATCCGATATTTAAATATCCAAAAGGGTTGTTTGAGGTGTTGGTGCATTCCAGTAACCTTCAAATAAACTTTTTGGATATTTTTTGTTTAAACGATAGTTAGGTGAAAGAGCTTAAGCGGTTGATGTTTTGCTATGGGGTGATTCTCTAAGGTAATGCCGCTAATGAGTTTCTCCTTTTAAATCCAGTATTTCAAATCTAAAAGAGATGAAAATCATCGCTACCGATCTCGATGGGACTATTCTTCCGCATGGCGGGCGGGTGTCTCGTAAGGATATTGATACGCTTAGGATGCTTGGCAATAGGGGAGTCGTAAGGGTTCTTGCTACGGGGCGCTCGTTTTATGCCATACTACAGAATCTTTCGCGTACATTTCCGGTCGATTATCTGATATTTTCAACCGGGGTAGGGGTGATGAACTGGAAAACGGGTGAGGTTATTTTTAGCAACCATATTTCACCGAACAGGGTGAAGTTCTTGGTAGAAGAACTTTCGCGTCATAGGCTCGATTTTATGCTGCATAAGACAGTT
>CAXYUU010000313.1:0-4509 GCA_964292015.1 uncultured Acetobacteroides sp. | reverse complement strand
ATTGATTTCCTGTGCGCAGGAAACTACTTCCGGCGTCACAAGAATTGATTTCCTGTGCGCAGGAAACTACTTCCGGCGTCACAAGAATTGATTTCCTGCGCGCAGGAAACTACTTCCGGCGTCACAAGAAATGGTTTCCTGTGCGCAGGAAACTACTTCCGGCGTCACAAGAATTGATTTCCTGCGCGCAGGAAACTACTTCCGTCGTCGCAGGAAACTACCTCCATGTTCACAATATTGAGCGTTCTAAAATCAGAAAATAACGTTTTGGGCTATGAAGATTATATAGGCACTGCTAGCTACTATATAAAAAAAGAGTAGGGACAATGGTTCAACCAGATCTGCATATAATAAAGATGGCATTCCTTAAAAAAAACAGGTCGTATAGGACTGATTCCTATACGACCTGTTTAAATGACTTTATGTAGCCCTACTTTATCCTGTCGAAGAGTACGCCAATCATCACCTCGTGGGTTCCGTTGGTGTAGCGCCCTAGGGGGGTGTACGACCAGTCGAAAGCGTAACCAAACAAATATTTTTTCTCGTAAACAACGCCGAACATAAGCGCAGCGGCATCGCCATACCGAAACGAGACACCGCCCCACACCTCGCTCATCTTTCGTCGATACTCTATGCTATACTTTGCCTTACAGTTTACTTCGGGCACAAACGGAACACCGCTCATAAACTTTAGCAGCACGGTAGGCTCCAACGACAGCTCCCGATTAATCACGTAAATATATCCACCCGAAAGGTACATGTGCTGGCGTAGACGGTTAATACCCACCGCCTGGTTGTTGAAGTTAAGCTTGCTACCAAAAAGGTGCTGTACCGATATACCAACATGCATATCGTTAGCGTAAAAGTAGCCTCCAAAATTGGCATCTGGGGCAAAGGAGCTTAATGCCGACTTGGGTAACGACGGGTCGTTAATCCATAAGTCACCTAGCTCGGGATGGTTAATCAAATCGCCCGGGTCGAGCTTAGATCCATCGACCTTATACTGTAAGCCACCCATAGAAATACCTGCCGATACCGAATACTTCTCGTTTACCTGAAAATTGTAGGCATACGAGGCCAGAAAACCGGTTGTGCTAATTGGCCCCAACATATCGCTGTACAGCTGTGCCCCATACCCCATACGCCGGTTGGCATCGGGGCCATAGGCGCTAATTTGGTAGGTTTGCGGAGCATCGTTTATGCCTGTCCACTGAAAGCGGCTGTTGAACCGTACCTGGTAGCTACTTAGCGTGCCGGCAACAGCAGGATTGAGTATATAGGGATTCCACATGTACTGCGATAGCTGAGGATCTTGCTGCGCATGAGCGCGGCCGACCCCCATAAACGTCGCTACGGCAGTACAAAGTATATAGGCATATCGTTTCATAATCATATCTGCTATTATTAACGTAAAATAGATACAGCGCCTGCAATATTTGGCAAGTTCCCCCTGTGGAGCTTAATCACGTAGTAGTATGTTCCTGTTGGCAAGTCTTTACCGTTATATCTCCCGTTCCAGTCGTTCTTGTACGGTTTCGAATGGTAAACCAGCGAGCCCAAACGGTTGTATACCTCCACTTCAAGATCCGGATAGTCGCCCATCTCCTCGTCGTAGATAACCCTCCAGGTATCGTTATACCCGTCGCCATTCGGAGTAAAGGCATTAGGTGGCTTGATGGTACTCATCTGATTAAGCACCAAACCTGCTGTCTCGGTACATGTCTCCTTATCATTCACCATGTAGGTGATAATACCCGAAAGCGCTGCATTTTCTCCAAATTTATCCGAAACAGCTACCTTTTCGTTTATAGTCTTATCGATGGCCAACCACTCGGCATCCAGCGGATTCCAGGTAAGCTTATACTCACGATTGAACTTATCCCCGCTTCCCTTTACCATCTCCAGCGGTTGAACACCACCAATAGGAATCCGAACAAAGTAAACGTAAGGTCCAGTTTCATCAATAGACTTTATCTGTGGCCCCTTAAACTGAGGATCGTAGTACGAGTGAACACTTAAAAATGCCGTATCCACATCGTAGCAAAGTTTGTTATTCGACTCAACCCTCAATACATACGGTGTCTTCATGTTTAGCCAGTTCTTATCTTTACCAAGCTTACTACGGGTTATTGTTTCTGTTTTAAAGAAACTATCAGGAAAATCTGCCTCTAGAATTCTGTCATATTCAACGTTTACTCCCGAACTAGGTATATTAGACCACTGTATCCAATATCTCTGCTTTTTAGATTCATCACTCCCCAGTATATTAGCAGTAAAGGTTACATCAGAATTAATACAAACAATCTTGTCCGGTTTAGCATCTGCCCAATAATCATTTTCAGGCTTAACCCCTATGCTGAATGGAATATCCTCCTCGCAAGTACCCCTTGCTTCTACAACCTTATAAATAAAGGAGTAGGTCAAACCAGATAGGTTAGACACCTTACGGCTTACCCCAGGAGTAAACCTATAGTACCCATCAGATTCAGGATTAACAACAGGCTCTATTTGCTCGAGAAGTAACCCAGTCCCCTTTTTAAAGTAGTAAACAGCATTGGAAGCAAAGTTTTTGCCGATAGCCGTTATAGTGGCAGCCCCGCCATACTCAACCTTACTAGCATCTTCGGGATGAATATAACGACGACATTCCGAATCCTTTAATTCAAGCGTTGGTTCGATATGGGTGCCTTCAATATTCTGAACTTCAGACAAACTACACCCGTTAAGATCAGTAGCGTGAGCAGTATAACCACCAACCTTTAAAAGATCGAAGCTAACCGAACCAGCAACCGCTAACTCCTTCGTACTAACTAAAATCGAAGAGGCATCTAAAAGAGATACTGAATAACCGGGAACAGCATCAGCAACATTAAAGGTTAACTTACCCTCGGCTTTCGAGTAACACCAAACACTTGTATTGCTATTTGTTTTATCTAGGGTGAACACCAACTTAGTCAACGGTTCGGTAATCTCTAAATCTACCTTACTATAACAACCCGCATTATCCGTGGTAATACCTACGTACTTACCAGCAATACGATCAGTAAATACAGGGCTATCCTGATAGTTTACAGTACCGTTAATTGGTGTAAGGCTAAACCTCAAGGGTAAAGCACCACCAGTAGCCTTCAACTCTACACTTCCTGTTGCTGCTCCTTTACACAATACATTCCTTACTATAGCATCTTCCACCTTCATTTCGGGTAATGTCGCTATATCCACCGATAGCACTGCTGAGGGACATCCTAAATCGTCAACAACAGTAATCGAGTATGTTTTATTTGTTGCAAGCTTTGTGATGCGATGAGTAATTGGATCGTAGGAGGTATACGCGACCCCTTCTGCATCGGTACAGGTAACGGTATACTTCGTTAATGTTGCAGGTACACCTATTTCGATGTAGTAGTCGTTATTCACAAAACATTTCGAAACAAGCGAAATTGTAGGTGCGACATATACCGCAATATTCACATCAACGATGGCTTCAAGGAGACTGGCATCAACAAACTTTACGGTATAATCTCCCGGTACAACATTGGGGAAGGTAACAACACTTGCATCCCCTGTTTTTGTCTCAATAACTGTAGCATCTCCCTTCTTGGTATAGCTAACGGTATACGGTTTAGCACCATCGGTAATAGTAACCTCAATAGAACCATTAGGATCCTTGCAACTGCCCGATATGCCCTTTGCCACAATTGTAGGAACACCTATAGTGGTAACATCGGAGGTATACGTACAACCATTAACATCGGTAACAAGTATCTGATACTTACCTCTAGCTAAGCCTGAAAAGGTTACACTAGCACCCACTAAATCGAGCTTTTCCTTAGTGTCAACATTAGTGCAACTAACGGTATACGGAACAGCACCACCTGTAACATCAACGACAAGTTCGCCAGTCTTTAAAATATCATCAGCAGGAACCATAGTAACCTTAACCGTTGCAGCAAGCTTACTAGGTTCGGTAATCTTAGTAACTTCTGTAATCATACACCCCGTAGCATTATTGGCCACGATAGTTAACTCTCCTGCGGGTAGCTTATCAACCACAAAGAGGTTGGTTGTAGGATCTCTATCCACCTTAACACCATTAACCTCTACAGTTAAGCCATCTAAACCTCCAGTGCTACGTTCTTCAACATCAAACTGTAGAGAACCCGTTGCCGAACCGTTACAAATAACATTGGTAGTGGTAAACTTGGATATTTTGATAGATGCCGTAGACTTAATTTCCTGCGTAACCGAAGCCGAACAACCAGTTTCATTAGTGGCCTTAATGATAAGCGAACCTTCGCTTAACCCTTCAAATGTTCCGGTTTCATTGGTTTGCGTTCCCAGCGTATAGGTAATCTTACCTGTACTATTGGCCACTTCAACCACGATCTTTCCGGGTGTCGAGCAGCCCTGATCCACAAACTCCTTAACCTTAAGGTCAAGGGCAGCAGGTTCGGCAACCTCCACCTCTGCTGTTTTTACCGTACAATTTTTAGTATCGGTAACACAAAC
>CAXYUU010000312.1:0-4509 GCA_964292015.1 uncultured Acetobacteroides sp. | reverse complement strand
TCAAAAACGTAAATATCCTTACCATTTTCGGCAATTAGGGTTTTGAAAGACCCCAGCTGTAGAGCAGGATTGGCATCGCGGATAGCAATGAGCTTTTTGTAGTAAGCTTTAAGCTCCTGGTTTATGGCAACCTTATCGGGCGATCGCTTCGATCCATTAAAGTTGTACACCTCGTCGGCATAGGTAATATCGTCCCATATCATTGGCTTGCGGCAATCGGGATCGTTCGCCCCCCACATACCAACCTCGTCGCCGTAGTACACCATGGGTGCGCCAACGTAGGTCATCTGCATTATTACAAATAGCTTTTGCAGCTGCAGCTCATCGACATTCGGCTTACGGACGTTGTACTTGGTATTTTGCCCTGCCTGCGACTTACCAAAATACTCGCCCCAACTTCTAAAGTTGCCAATCCCGCGATTTACGATATGCGAGCCAATACGGTTAGCATCGTGACTTCCGAAGAGGTTTTGTACCACATAGGCCACGCCTTGAGGATAGGCCCCGCGAAGATCCTGAAGCTTTTTATCAAATTGTGTAGTACTGATACGCATGGTGTCGGGGTTAAAAAAGAACTCCGCACAGGTAAAGGCAAAGTTATAGTTCATCTCGCCATCAAACTCATCGCCTTGAAGGTATGGCTTCACCTTTTCGGGGGTTTCCACGATCTCTGCGGTCATGTACGCCTCTGGATTAATGGAGCGAACATGCTTACGCCACTGTTTCCAGAATGGATGACCATTACAGTAGGCCACATCGAGACGCCAGCCGTCTATTCCGTACTTGGTGCCCATCCCCTTGGGGTTCATCCACCGCTGTGTTGCAGCAAAAATATACTGCTTAGGACCATCGACGATACCATTATCATCTTCGCGAAATTCGGGAAGCGACATAACCCCAAACCAGCCTACGTAGTCGAACTTGGTGCCCTTAGTGCTATCGTCGAATGATTTAACGGTAAACCAATCCTTATACGGTGAGCGCTGCTGGTTCTTTTTCAGATCCTGAAAAGCGAAACTGTTTACCCCTAAATGGTTGAATACCCCATCGAAAATTATGCGAATACCCCGATTGTGCGCCTCCTTGATAAGCGTCAACGCCAACTCGTCGGCTTTAGTCCACACCCACGTGTTGGGATTAAGCGGATTTTCGGTGGCCATTAGCTTGCGGTCGCCAGCTGGATCGGGACCAAAGTTGGGATCGATATGGTGGTAGCTTGCGCCATCGTACTTGTGAGCCGAAGGAGAATCGAAAATGGGGTTTAGGTAGATGGCATTAATACCTAAATCTTTTAGATAGTCGAGCTTCTCGATTACCCCCTTAAGATCGCCCCCATAGCGACGGCGGAGCATGTGCTTCCACATTTCGGGTTCGCCATTTGCCTTTTCGTAGAGCTGCAGCTCGTACCAGTCGCTTCCCCACGGGTGGAGCTGCCACTGCTTGGGAGGTTGCACAGGATCGGCACCCTTAATATCGTTTACGGTTGGATCGTTTGCCGGATCGCCATTCCGAAATCGCTCGGGGAATATCTGGTACCAAACTGCACTTTTTGCCCACTGAGGAACAAACTCCACCGACTTACTCGTCGCTTGCCCCAAGGACACCTGCGACAGCACTACCAGGAGAACTAGTAAAGAAAATGATAAGCGTCTCATAATATAAAGAGTTGAATACTATATTTCACTAAAATTAGTTGAAGACAACTCCAACAAATGTCGCCTGTTTATGCTTTATATAAAAGAGCCTTCGAAGGAGGTATTATAAACAGCACCATTTACGATATAAACAACCAATTTAAAAGATCAATTACTATATTACAACAGTAAAACCCGTTCCTCCAAGCACATTCCCATTTAAGTCGAGGTGATGTTTGAGAACAATAAAACGACGTAGAATGATACAGCCTCAAAAGCCTACAAACGAAAAGGGAAGACTACGGGAATTGAAAAGCTATGCCGTACTAGACACCCTTCCAGAAGAAGAATATGACGACATTACGCGGCTTGCTGCACAAATATGTCAAACCCCAATATCGCTAATAAGCCTGCTGGACGAGAATCGGCAATGGTTTAAATCGAAGTACGGGATTGATGCCTCTGAAACAACCAGAGACGTTGCCTTTTGCGCGCATGCCATAAACAATCCCGACCATATTTTCACTGTCGAGGATTCGAGGACGGACGAACGATTTTGGGACAACCCGCTGGTTACCGAATGGCCTCAAGTAATATCCTATACGGGTATTTCGCTTGTTAGCCCCAATGGGTATGCGCTGGGAACACTCTGCGTTATCGACCGTAAGCCAAAGGTACTAACCCAAGAGCAGCAACATTCGCTACAGACACTGGCCAACCAGGTAGTCAGGCTTTTCGAGCTACGAAGAACCAAGTCGGATCTCGAAAAGACCATCAACATGCTTGAGTCGAAAAATAGGGAGCTGCAACAGTTTGACAGCGTCGTTGCCCACGACCTTCGCTCGCCACTGAGCAGCATTATTGGCATCATCGACCTGCTAAAGAACGGGGGCAGCGGCCACTTTGACTCGGAGGCAAGCGAGATGATCGACCTCATCGACGAATCGGCACAAACCCTCAACTCCCTTATAATAGGAATTCTGGAGCATAGCCGCAGCAACAAAACCCTCACCGAACATGCCGTTAACGTTAACCTAACCACTCTTATAGAACGAATCATAAGCGTGCTGGATGCTAAACGGGAGTACCACTTCAGCTACCCAATTGCCCAACAAACGATCTGCATCAACAAAACCGCTCTTGAGCAAATACTCATCAACCTTATATCGAACGCCATAAAGTACAACAACAAGGAGCATACCTCCATCGAAGTTGGCTTTAGTAATGAGCCAACGCACTACCAGTTTTACGTGAAGGATAACGGCCCGGGCATCGACGAAAGGCACAAGTCGAAGATTTTCGACATCTTTGAAGTAGGCAGCGGCAACGACCGATTTGGACGCAGAGGTCACGGCATTGGGCTTTGTACCGTAAAGGAGCTGGTTGAAGGGCAAGGTGGAACCATTAGCGTAGAGTCGTCGGATGAAACAGGAACAACCTTCAGCTTCAGCATCGGACATTTAGCCGATTAACCGAAGGAATAGGGCAACACCCCCACCAATTTTCATAGCCAACCCGTAACATCCACCTGCACAAACGAAGATATCATGCTTAGCAACGCCAAACAAAACATCAACTCGCAAAAAATCGTGGCCGTGGTGGCCGTATCGCTATTTGCCATAAAAACATTTGCGTGGTACATTACGGGCTCCATCGCCATTTTTACCGATGCCATGGAGAGCATCGTGAACGTGATTGGCGGTTTTGTGGGGCTATACAGCCTCTACCTGTCGTCGCTACCGCGAGACAAGAACCACCCATACGGCCATGGGAAGGTGGAGTTTGTATCGGCAGGTTTCGAAGGGGCGCTGATTGCCATTGCGGGAGCGGCCATAATCTACAAATCGGTGTACGCCCTATACCACCCCTCGCCCCTTGCCCAGCTCGACTACGGTATCTACCTCATTCTCTTCTCCGCCCTAATAAACTACGGCGTTGGGTTTATGGCCATCCGCCAGGGGAAAAAGACCAGCTCGCTGGCGCTGGTGGCCAGCGGCAAGCACCTGCAATCGGACACCTACTCGACTATCGGCATCATTATAGGCCTAATCGTCCTAACGCTTACCGGCAAAGGGTGGCACGATGCGGCAACCGCCATACTTTTTGCGGGGCTCATCATCTACCAAGGAGTTAAGATTGTGCGCCATGCCCTTGCGGGTATAATGGACGAGGCCGATATGGCGCTGATTACCGATGTGGTAGGCCACCTCAACCAAAACCGCCGGTTGCAGTGGGTCGACCTCCACAACTTTCGAATCGTAAAGTACGGAGCCGTGTACCACATCGACTGCCACCTCACGGTGCCCTGGTATATTCCGGTAAAGGAGGCGCATCTTGAGGCAAGTAAGCTCGAACGTTTGATTGTCGAAAAGTTTGGCCGCGATATCGAAATGAGCGTGCACATCGAGGATTGCCACCTGTCGGCCTGCGCCATTTGCGAGATGAAGGAGTGCCCCCACCGGATATCGCCCCTAGACAAGCGCATAGAGTGGACTGCCGATAATGTGGCCAACGTAAAGCGCCATACGGATACTCAACAGAGGCACAGCAAGAAGTAGCAGCCTCCGGGATTTCGGAATGAAAATACAGAACCTACAGTACAATTTATCGATGAGGAATAATCCTAACCACCCCGCCCTACGGGCACCCCTCCTTAAGAAGGAGGGGGATGGCGCTGAGGAAGATACGGGGTTGCTCTCCTAAATGTTTTGTCGAAGGTGCCTGTCTAAGTTGCCTGTCGAAAAGATTCGTCGAAAGGTGAGCTGGCTTCCCATTCTTCACCAAAGCTACTCGAAACTATTCGCCTGCTTGGCTAGTCATGCTCATCGGTTAGTACTAGGCGCACACGCCTTGGTGCTGATTACTTCTCACTACT
>CAXYUU010000311.1:0-4512 GCA_964292015.1 uncultured Acetobacteroides sp. | reverse complement strand
CGTGTTCCACTTCAGCTTTGGGTTGGTATGCAGGGTCTCCTTTACTATTTTAAAGATATCCATCCAGCTGGGCTTTCGCTTTACGGTTTTTAGTGGTGGCTCCACCAGCAGCAGCGATGCCGGAATAGCCCAAAAGGCAATAAAGGTTTGGGCATAGTAGGGATAGCGAATGGAGTAAACGGCAAGAAAGCCACCAGCAATGCCGGCAAAGGCTTCGGCAAAGTTGCCAACCGAGGTGGTGAGCCCTTCGTACCGGTTATACTCCTTTTCGCGGATAGCATGTATAAGTGAATCGTAGAGAAGGGCCGAATCGGCTCCCGATATCATGCTAGAGCCAAAGCCAAGTACGATTTCGGCCACCATAAATCCCCAGAAACCGTACGAAAAGCTGTAGACGAGGTATCCTAAGAAACCTAGTACCGCTCCAATAATCATGCTTTTCCTTCTGCCAATAACATCGGCTACATAACCCGAAGGGATTTCCCAGGCTACAATCGAAATGGAGTAGATAGCCTGTAGGATAAATACCTCGTGCATGCTTAGCCCGTTTGCATTGTAGAAAAGCACCACAATGGGCATAATCAGCATAAACCACTTCGAGACCTTTACTATATATAGGTTGATGATGTTGCGACGTAGGTTGAAATGCATACCGAACATAAAATTTGGTGCGAAGATAGCATATCGAATTTAATCTGCTTAATTCAAGACAAAGCGGATAGGCTCGTAAACGATCGGGAAAGGGGAGGCCTTGTACATTTCTGACGTTTTGCCCTTTTTTTATGAAGACCGACTCGATTTTTAGTAGAACTTGGGTATCTCGATTACCGAGTTAAGGTATGTCGTTAATTTGACGTTATTGGTTGTGAATTATTTGTTTTGACGCTTTTATTCTTTTTAATTATTCGAAAATTATTCGTTTTGTTTTATGATGCTAATACGAATAAGTAAAAATAAATAGGATGGCAAATGTCTTTTTTTTATGGTGAAATTGTTTTTAGTATTAATTTAAAGTATGGTGTAATGTCTCGTATTTTAAGCTGTTGCGGTTGTTTGTTAAAGTCTTATACATGTTGCTGATTACCGTTTTATATCGACAGATTTGTTTTGAAAAAAATCATTTATACATTGCAAACGTAAAAGCAAGGGGGAAATTTCATGCGATATTTCTGCTTACCTACTTCTAGTTTAAATATTATTATGGTGTCATAATCACCGTCGGGGAGCGATATGTAAATACAACGTTACTGCTGAACTTTTCGGATAACCGATGAGGCTTTTTATAGGCATTGTAGCGAAGTAAACGGTATTAGTGCGGATAAAAGAAAGTAAATTCAACGACCTTTTGGTATTCTACAGAAGATGATTTGCCTATTGATGGTGGGTTGGATTATTCTCGTGAATATGGTCATAATTAACATCATTCTACCAAATGAATGGGGTTAGAGCAATGTTTCGTAGTGGAAAATCCTGCCTTACCAAAATGAGGGGGGATTTTTTTTTGACCAATAGGCCGCTAAGTCATATCTTAGTTAGGCTCGTGTAGCGGATGTACCTGAAATGAATGGTATTGCATTGGTTTTATCGCTTTCTGGTGTTGTGATTTAACGGGATGTTCGATTTTATCACAGATAGAGCAATGGGGTGTTGAATTACTTGGTGAATGGGTAGACTGTTGCTTACCACCAATGCGTGTTATTTGATGGTGATTGCTAAGCTATCGCCGACCATAGCGAGGAGGGGCGTTTGATCTTGATATGTGGAAATGGCTTTCACCGTTTTTACCGGGGGGTGTTACATAGCCGGTAGCGGATGGTCGGGTATTAAGTCGGAGGTATTGTCAATAGCTGGATGTATGTTGGGATTTTGTTTGGCAATAGCCTTAACGAGGTGATGGTAGGGGTAAGGATGAGGGCGAATGCTAAGCTGAATTCTGTTCGCTAGGTGGCTACGTTACTTTATACTGGCTACCGGCTACTGGTGGCTATGGAAAAGGCCGAGCATCGTCGAAAAGGAAGATGGACGAAACTGCAGCGTTTGTTTTACCAGGTCACAAAAGGACAAAAGAAGACCGCATTGAAAGGTTTTTTAAAAACGGTCTGAATTTAAAATACTCTGAATACAAGAAACATCGCCTTTCAATGCGGTCCCATATTATTAATTCCCCGTTGAGGGTAACTACCTTGTAAACGTAGGTGGTGTAGAAGAGTTGTTTAAGTAGTGCTATAGATTGTTAACCACGTTGGGCGATTGTACTATTTTTTAGTAGTGGGGTAGGGGAGGATCACCAGTGCATTAAGTAGAATGGGGGTGCTGGTGGTGGCTATCGATTTTGATTAAGCTCGTTGTAGGCAAGTGCACTCTGGCAGCTACTGCATGGAGCGTTACTAGGATGTGAATAGTACGTACATGAGGCAAAATATCTATCCTCTTTTTCCACAAATGGGTTATACCTATGGGGCAAGATACGTATACGGTTGGTGAAAGGGGCACATCAGCTTTGTTGATCTTTACGTTTTTCGTGATAACCTCCGTTCTACTTTAGAATAACGTCGGGTTACCGTTTTGAAATAGTTGTGCTACTGCCTTCTTTCGTTGGTAGTATTCGGTTAGTCGTATTTTTCAACACTCGAGCATGTTGGTAATGCGCTTGCTGAAATAGCTGCCGGTTTTACGAAGGGTTTTACTTGGTGAACATAAAGAAAGGAGGATACCCCTACATAGTACGGGTGTCCTCCTTTTTGCTATCAACCTGCTAGGTGCACCTTAATGTGGCGCAGCTTACGCAATATTGCAGTCGTGCTTAATGGCGCACAGGTTACCGCACATGGTGCAGTGATCTTCATCGCTACTTTCCGATTCGTTGCGTCGTTTTCGAGCCTGCTCGGGGTTTATGCAGCTGGCAAACATACCTTCCCAGCTAAGCTCGCGTCGTGCCTTCGAAATGGTGAAGTCGCGCTGGCGAGCATCGCCAATATTGTTGGCCGAGTCGGCACATTGGGCGGCTATACGGCTGGCGATTACCCCTTCGCGCACATCGTCGGTGTTGGGTAGGCATAGGTGCTCGGCCGGGGTGACGTAGCAAAGGAAGTTTGCGCCATGCATTGCCGCCAGTGCGCCACCAATTGCGCCCACAATGTGGTCGGATCCGGGCGCGGTATCGGTGGGGAGCGGGCCTAGCACGTAGAATGGCGCGCCCTTACAAAGCTGCTTCATGAGCTTCATGTTCATCTCTATTTGGTTTAAGGGAACATGGCCGGGGCCTTCGACAATTACCTGTACCCCACGTGCCCTAGCGCGATCTACCAGCTCGCCAAGAACCAGCAGCTCGGCAATTTGCCCTCTGTCGGTGGCATCGTGACCGCACCCGGGACGAAAGCCATCGCCCAAGCTAATGGTGACGTCGTATCTTTCGCAAATGTCCAGCACCCTATCGTACTGCTCGTAAAGCGGATTCTCCTTATTATTATCTAAGATCCATCTTTTTAGGAGCGAGCCACCTCGGCTCACCACCCCGCATGTTCTTGGGTCGTTTTCGAGAAAGGATATCGACACCTTGGTGATGCCGCAGTGTAGGGTCATAAAGTCGACACCCGCCTGAGCCTGGTACTCTATCTCGGCAAATAGCTCTTCGGGATCGAGCTCTGCTATCCGTTTACCATCGGCAAGTAGGCGGGTGGCAACGCTGTATATGGGTACCGTGCCCACCATAACGGGTGATGTGCTGAGTATTTTGTTCAGGGTGTGGTGTAGGTCGCCTCCGGTGGATAAATCCATCAGCGCGTCGGCACCATACTTTACGGCAACCTGCATTTTCTCGAGCTCTTCGGCTAAGCTGCAGTGCTTTTCGGAGGTGCCAATGTTGGCGTTGATCTTTGTTCGTAGCCCATTGCCAATACCGCGTGCCGAAAAGTGGCGGTTGATGTTTTTAGGGATCACCACTCTTCCGGCGACAATTTCGTTGCATAGCCAGGTTGGATCAACATTCTCGTGGTTGGCCACCTCCCTCATTTCGGGGGGTATGGTGCCCTTTAGGGCATGCTGCATTTGGGTGCTCATCGTTTTACTTTTTATTTAGGATATGGTTTATGCTGTATATGTCGAGATTAAAGTTGACCGACTGCATAAAGTGGCGAACCAAGGCAACGTTACGCGCTCCGGTATCGATTACCTCCTGAAGGTTTTCGGGGAATATTCCACCAATGGCCACAACGGGTACCGTGTCGGCCAGCTCGAGAACCTGCTTAAGAAGCGATGTTCCTACAGGAGGATCGGGTATTGCCTTGGCGTTGGTAGGGTAAATGGGGCCAAAACCGATGTAGTCGGGCTTTTTTAGCAGCGCCTCGCGGGCTTGTGCCAAGGAGTGGGTGGATAGGCCGATCTTCATGTCGCCAACAAGCTTTCGCGCCTCGTCGATGGGCATGTCGTCCTGCCCCAGATGCAGGTAGTCGGCCCGACATAGGGCGGCAATGTCGGGTCGATCGTTAATAACCAGCCCGGTGTCGGTTCCTT
>CAXYUU010000310.1:0-4526 GCA_964292015.1 uncultured Acetobacteroides sp. | reverse complement strand
TATCCTGAAATACCGACTTAGGAAAGCTTATTGATGAGTTGGAATCACCTAGATAGGTTTGCATTCGAAAGCTAACTGGCGAAGAATACTAAGTCTGATTCTTTATCTGCTGGTTGTTTTAAGAAAATAGGGAATGTAGCACTATTAGATAAATTAAAGGAAACCGAGCTGTTTAAGGTGTATGGTAGCGGTTGGGATGATTTTTACAAACTTTATCCCGAATCTCAGGGGATTATTTCGTTTTCAAAGGTAGGGTTTAGTAAGGATGGAATGCAGGCATTAGTATTTGCTAATACCGCGCGTGATTATGAAAATAATTCGGGTGAACTTATCATTTTAGTGAAAATTGAAGGTAAATGGGTTATTCAGTTAAGGGAATGTATTTGGGTGGCTTGATGGTACTCTTCTAATTATAGGCTACCAATAAAGCGTATGGTTTGCTGAAGTAGCGTTATTCTGTCCACATTCGAAGGCCGCAAGATATGCTTTACTGAGGAGTTGCTGATAAGTTCATATCTCGTTGTTTGGTTGGTGGATATTTTGAAGGTTTTGCCGAGTCTCATGCATGGTGCTAACATTCGGTTCGAGATGTTGAGGTAGGGTATATTCGTATAGTTCTGAAGGAGCGATAGCTTGGTAGCCCATTTCCTGCAACAATCCATTAAGCACCAAAGGAGCGAAACGGTTGCCAAACCTTCGCATAGCGGTTGCTTAGCTCCTTCGGTGCTCGGCTGGTGCGTTGGGGAGGCTTTTACACCGCTGTTGCCCCTAGCGGGGATGTCGTTATGTGAGCTGCAGCTGCTTACCTGCGCATTTAAGAAGTGGTGGGCGATGGCTTTGTATTGGTCGTTGGCGAATGGTACTTTTGCAGCAGTCTATAAAATCGTTATCGCAAAGCATATCCCTATGAGAAGATGGTTGGTTAAGCATGCACGCTGCCCGTTTCCACAAAACTTCCTATTCCGACAACCCGCACTCGGCTCGCTTATCTCCGGACTGTGCTGCTTTATATTTATGGTGCTGTACATGCCCCTTCGCACCCATCCTTCCGTACATTTTGGTTACGCACTTACCATGGGGCTGTACACCCTTACTGCCTCTTCGGTACTTTGGATGGCCATCAGGCTGCTTCGCTATACCAAGCTGCTTGGCAGCATCAAAAGCTGGACCTTGGCTAGCGAGCTGCTGGCGGTAACGGTTGTGCTTGGTGCTTCGGGTGTTGCGGTGTTTGCCGTTGGCTTTATTCTCGAGCCGGATGTGCTCCGTTGGACGGTAGGCACCCTGGCAAATTCGATGGGAAGTACCATGTTGGTTGGCGCCATCCCATTTCTCTTCTTTACGGCTATTAGCGCCAGCACCGTTTTAAAGGGTGGCGAAGCGTTGCACGACGAGTCGGAGCCACAAATTCGTATAAAGTCGCAGCTAAAGAAGGAGGATCTTCGGTTTTTACCCTCCCAACTGCTGTATGCCGAGTCGGATGGGAACTACGTTACCTTTTACCTATTGCACGAAAAAGGGGTACGTACGAAAAGCATTCGAAACTCAATTAGCCAGATAGAGGAGCAGCTCAAGGGGTATCCCTATTTCGTGAGAACGCATCGGGCATTCATCGTTAACCTTCGGTATGTTGCCAGCTATCAGGGCAACTCGGCAGGCTACAAGCTTAAGCTCGAAAATATCACCATCGACATCCCCGTTTCTCGTCAAAAGGCGGAGGTTTTCGAAGCAGCCATCGCGCAGCAGGGGAGTTAGCGGCTGCTGCCGATCTCAAAAGTTTCCCTTTTACCTCAAAAGTGCAGCGGCTTGCTGTCGTTGGTAACAAAAAGTTGCATTGTATCCCAGGTGTTTGATTGTCAGCGCTCCTTTACATCTCTTTGCGGAATAGCTACTATTTTAAAAGGAGGAGTAAACATGAAATCAGCACTTAGCTTAGGTAAAGGGATGGCCATTCTTTTGATGTCCCTTCTCCAGATACATACCGCAGCAGCGCAACAGGAGCAGGGGGTAAGGGGTATGCTAAAGGGTGGTACAAATGGCGATGCCGTTTCGTATGCAACGGTTGCCCTTTACCGCTTACCCGACTCAACCATGGTAGGCGGAACCGCTAGCGATGCAATGGGATCCTTTTTTCTGAAAGGCGTAACCATGGGCAGGTCGCACTTTATTCGGGTTACCCATGTTGGCTACCAGACCTTAACCCAGCAGGTGCCACCCCAAGCGGCTTTGGTGCTAAATATGGGGATCATTCCCTTGCAGGAGCAATCGGGCACCATTAGCGAGCTGGTGGTATCGGGGGCCGCTGTGGTGGCAAAGGCCGAAGGGGGGAAAGGTAAGCTACCTGCTCCATGCCATCACCTACCAAACGGCACAAACAGGGGTTGATGCCCTCAAAAGCATACCCGGCCTTCAGGTTGATTTCATGCAGAATGTTTCCCTCGAAGGAAATCGGAACGTGCTGCTGCTTATCGACGGAAAGGAGAGGGATATCTCCTTTGTCAGGCAGCTGTCTGCAAAAAATATCGAAAGGGTCGAGGTACAATCCAATCCCGATGCGCGGTACAGCTCCGAGAAGTCGGGCGTCATCAACATTATCCTTAAGGATCCGGTATCGGGGTTCAGCGGAAGCGTACATGCCGAGGTGCCGACCTCCCAATCGGAGGTGTACCTGTTTCCCTCCTCCTCGTTTTCCTTTGTGCATGGGCGGTTCCACCTCTACTCCTCGTACAGCGGCGAGGTAAAAAGGCTTAACCTGTTCGAAAGTCGTAACCAAACCATCATCGATGGGGCAAACCAAACCACCATCACGCAAGATCAGCAGGTGGTTCAGCGGGAGCAGCTGCACCGCCTTACCTATGGTCTCGACTTTCATGCCAGTAAGAGGGATATGCTTGGCATCTATAGCTACGTAAGCCGTTTTACCCAGCAATTTAATGGTAACATGGATGTGGGTACTACCGAAAACGGGCAAGCCGATACCCGGTGGATGGTGAGGAGGGATAACGACACGAATAGGCAGCTGCTCTCCTCACTTTACTACCGGCATCAGCTTGCAAGTGGGGGCGAGGTATCAACCGAGCTGTGCGTGCGGAACCTTAAATCGGAGAGCGTCTCCCTTTTTCGTTCCAATGGTACATCGGGTGCCGATTCGAATGGTGTGGAAACCTCGACGAAACCCAATCAGAACACCATTCTGCTTAAGGTAGACTACGCCCAGCCCACTGCCCATAAACTTACCTTTTATGCGGGAGTAAGAAGCGAGAGCAGCAAAATGGACGATACAAGGAGTGGCACCTTTGGCTACCGCGAATACTCCCAGGCAGCCTATGGGAAGGTAACTTATGGTGGGTCGACGCTCCTCGTAAACGTGGGCTTACGGTTAGAGCACCAGCTGGTGGAATTATACGGGAGACCGAGACGTCGCTACCTCTTTTTGTCTCCCAGCGCAGAGGCAACCTATACGCTAACGGCCAAGCATACTGTTGGGGTAACGTTTAGGAGTACGTCCAACCATCCATCGCTATACCTGCTAAACCCTGTTCCCCTTGCCGATGGATACTCCGGGATGAGAGCTGGCAATTCGAACCTAGAAAGCGAACGCCGGTACTACTTGTCGGTTAACCACACCCTGAAGCTGGGGAGGGGCGTTGCCACCTCTCAGGTGTTTGTGCAAAAGGTAACCCATGCTACGGGATACCTTACCACCGTGGCTTCGCCGCACAGCCTCTACGCCCAAGCGTACAACCTTGGCACCATCACCCAGGTTGGCGTGCTGCTGTCGGGAGCATTTCGAGTAGGGCAATCGGTTGCTTTAAATCCGTACCTTAAGCTTTTCGAAAGCTACACGGATCCCTCCCGCTGGGTTGCACAATACGGGGTGTTGCCCAAACGTAAGGGTGGCTTCGAGTCGGGACTGTCGGCAGCGGTAACGCTTAAAAATAGCTGGGCGGTATCCCTCATCTACCAGTACAGCTCCCCTCGGGTGGATATTCAAACCGAAACATTTAGCGATGCCCTCTACTTTGTGTCTGTAACCAAAACAATTCGAAATAAGCTGATGGTTGGCGTTACAAGCGCTCTGCCTTTTAAGGGAGCATTTACCTATGCCGGTTCGAGAACCAATGGGTATAACTTTCAGCACCACACGCAAGGGGTAGTCAGCATGTCTACCGTTCCCATTTTGTTTAAGGTAAGCTACCAGCTTAGCTCGGGACGAACCACCAGCGGGCAAAGTCGCGAGCCGGAACCCTTTGTTCCGATTCCTCAAAATGGATTTTAGCAGAGGCATGGCGAGTGCCCTACCAGCTACCTATTTTCCAACATGTCGTTTGGCTTTTCCGGCAATTACTACCATTTTACTCCTGTAGCTAACGCTGCAAATAGGGGGAGTGGGTAGTTGGGTT
Source organism: uncultured Acetobacteroides sp. (assembly GCA_964292015.1). Classification (GTDB taxonomy): domain Bacteria; phylum Bacteroidota; class Bacteroidia; order Bacteroidales; family ZOR0009; genus Acetobacteroides. The sequence goes on along the minus strand of CAXYUU010000310.1, from coordinate 126 downwards.
ACGGGTGTAACCCTACCGAGACGATGGCTGTTGGCCGTGTCGCCACATCGCATATATGCAAAAAAAAGAAACGGGAGTAGCTCCCGTTTCTTTTCGTTTTTGGGCTAGTCGAACAGCTCGTTCAGC
>CAXYUU010000309.1:0-4528 GCA_964292015.1 uncultured Acetobacteroides sp. | reverse complement strand
GTCCTCGAATATTTGAGATGAAGAAGGTAGAAACGTTGGCAGATGCGATTCGTTTTGCGGGTGGATTTAAATCGGATGCCTATTCCGAAAACCTGTCGCTAAAGCGAAGCAATGGGCGACAGTATGAGGTGCATACTGTAGATAGAGCCGATTTTAAAACATTTACGGTACAGGATGGCGATGAGGTTGTTGTTGGCGGGGTCGTTCGCTCGTATAGCAATAGGGTAGAGATACGTGGCGCCATACAGCGTCCGGGAATGTTTGCGCTCACCGATAAGCTCTCGTCTGTAAAGCAGCTGATTGATAAGGCCGAAGGGGTACGTGGCGACGCCTTTCTTACCCGTGCTCAAATTACTCGTACGCTTCCCGATTCATCGAAACAGATGGTGGCGGTAGATTTATTTGCCCTACTTAACAATAAAATAGGCGATGTGACGCTCGAAAATAAGGATGTTCTTTACATTCCTTCGATATATGACCTGCAGAAGCAGTTTAGCGTAACCATAAAGGGAGCAGTTGATAGTGCTGCTATCTATCCATTCCGAAAGGATATGACGGTTGAAGATCTTATTGTAATTGCTGGTGGCCTACGCTACGATGCCTCGTTACAGCGTATTGAGGTTGCTCGCCGTATTCGCGATCCCTACTCGTTGCTGCCCACCGAAAAAACAGCTGAACTTTTCAGCTTTAGCATAGATGAAAAGTTAGGTATTGCTCCTGAGGCTAAACGGTTTGCCCTTGAGCCGTACGATGAGGTATATGTTCGCATTTCTCCTGGATATGAGAAGCAGCAAAGTGTGACCGTTGAGGGAGAGGTTGTTTTTAGAGGTGACTATGTGCTGTCGAGCAAGAGCCAGCGGCTGAGCGAAGTTATAAATAAGGCAGGAGGGTTAACACCCCAAGCCTATATTCAGGGTGTTCGACTTCTTCGAAAATTGACCCACGATGACTCGGTTCGAGTAGTTTCGCTGGTTAAGCTGGCTGCCCGTGGCTCATCTAAGAGTGACTCTATTGATGTTAAAAAGCTAGATATTGGTTCTGAATACTACGTTGGGATTAACCTTCCGTTGGCACTCAAGAATGCAGGTTCGGAGTACGACATTATCCTTAAGGATGGTGATAAAATAGAGGTTCCCCAGTTTAACAATACCGTTCGCATAAGTGGTGCGGTGCTATATCCAAATACGGTTAGCTTCCAGAAAAACATGAGCCTGAAGGATTACGTAAGTATGGCGGGCGGATTTGACGACGGAGCGAAGAAACGTAAGGTTTTTGTTATTTACATGAACGGTACTGCCGCAAGAAAAAAATTCTTTAACTCCCCTCGTTTAGAGCCCGGTTGCGAGATTGTTGTGCCGAGCAAGTCGAATAGAAAGGGTGCTACCGCTGGCGAAATTCTAGGCTACACATCGTCTACAGCATCTATTGCGGCAATGATTGCTACTATGATTAGCGTGTTACGGTAGGTGAACGGAGTGAGCAAGGGAACATGTGAATAAGGGATCAAGTGATGAAGTATCGTTCGATTCCAACATCAAACTATCCCAAGATCTCACGATCATAAAAAAGGAAAATATGGACTCTCACAAAGACCTCGATGTTTGGAAACTGTCAATAGATTTTGTTGTTGACATATATAAACTAACAGAATCGTTTCCTAAAAGCGAGTTGTACGGATTGACATCTCAAATAAGAAGAGCCTCAGTGTCTGTACCATCGAATATTGCCGAAGGTGCTGCAAGGAAGCACACAAAGGAGTATATTCAGTTTTTGTATATATCATTAGGATCAATTTCTGAGGTTGAAACACAGCTGATAATTAGTCAGCGAATAGGATATGTTCAGACTTTAGATATGCTACAAGGTAATATTATTCATATTAGACGAATGCTGGTTAATCTGATACGAAAGTTGAATGAGAGAGTGAATTAGTGATCAAGTGATGCTTTGAGCGAGTGATCATGTGAACAAGATTCCTGAATAGTGAACAAGGGATCCTGTGAGCAAGTGATGGTGTGATGAAGTTACCCCTTGATCCCAATATGAGAGTGATGCTGTGAGTAGGTGATGGAGTAAAACAGCTTATAGATTCAACGTATACAAAATCCCTCGATTCCATGATCACCTAAATGTTGTACCTTTGAAAGAAAATACCATGCAGATAGTTGAATTACAAAATAGGATTATTCGCTTGGTTCTCGACACTACTGATGAGAAATTGCTTAATGCATTGGGTGAGATTCTTAATCAGAAGAATAAGAGTACAGATTATAAACTAAGTGATGTGGAGATTAGGCGAATCGAAGAGGGCCTGGCCGATTATGCTAACGGCAATACAATTTCGAACGAAGATGTTGAAAAAGACATTGACCAATGGCTAAGCTCAAAGTAGAGTGGTTAAATGAGGCCAGACTTGACTTAAAAGACATACTAGATTACTATATTGAACGTAATGGTAGTAAGAAGTATAGCTTAAAACTAAATAGAAGTATAAAAAACAGCGTTGAATTAATCTCTGCAAATCCTTTAATGGGGAAGTCTACTCAAATACCATTTATACGTGTAGCTGTTGAAAAAGACTACCTAATTATATATCAGCTGTCAGAATCCGTTTTGATAATGATGATAAGAGATTCAAGAAGAGATAAGTTTGAACAGGAATTTCAAAAAAGAAGACATTAGGATCTTAAGTAAGCAGGTAAAGCAGTGATTAGGTGAGCATGTGAAAAAGAAAAACTGTGAATTGGTGAACGAGTAAACTAGTGAACATGTGATCAAGTGCACAAGATACTTCAATCAATCGATAACTTGATCTCTTGATCCCAAGATCATAATATAAGCGACAAGCTGTGAACGAGTGAACCTGTGAACAGGTGATGAAGTTTTTCTCCTGATCCCTGAATAGTGAACCAGTGACCATGTGAACGAGTGATGTAGTTTTCCCCACGATCCCTTGATCCCAACATACCTTGATCCCTCGATCCCCAATACAGAAAATATATAAAATGAACGATACCAACAAACCCCAAGAAACATTGCCAAACCCGCCAACCAAGAAATCCGGCGAAATCGAAATCGACCTTCTCGAACTTGCCCGTAAGCTATGGGACAACCGCAGGTTTATCCTAAAGGTAACCGCCATATTTGCAGCCATAGGCCTTTTTGTGGCCATATTTTCGGCAAAGGAGTACACCAGTAGCGTTACCATGGTACCCCAAATTAGCGATGGTAAAAGTAAGGCTGGCGGACTAGCAGGTTTGGCGGCTATGGCAGGGGTAAACCTTGGTGATATAGGAGGTGGCGAGGTGCTTTCGCCAAAGATCTATCCCATGATTATGCATAGTGTGTTATTCCAAAAGGATCTAATGCAAACCAAGGTAAAGTTCGATAATATACCACAAGAGATTACCCTTTACGACTACTATACCAACGCCGACTACCAGCCGTTTAACCTTTTATCTTCGATAAAGAAGTATACCATTGGGCTGCCGGGGGTGATTATAAAGGCAATAAGGGGGAATGAAAACATGAAAGATGAAAGCATGAAAGAATCTCCTTATTTGCGGATGAGTGCGAAGGAGAATAGGGTTGGAAAGATTCTTTCTTCTCAGGTTTCGTTGGCAATAAACGAGAAGGAGGGAACATTGATGCTTACGGCCAATATGCAGGAGGCATTGGCATCTACCCAGGTGGTGGAGGCAACACGTTTGCTGCTACAAAAGTATATCACCGAATTTAAGATTGATAAGGTTAAGCAGAATATGGTGTTTATTGCCGAGCGATATACCGAGGCTAAGCGTAACTTTGAGCTGAAGCAGCAGCAGCTGGCTTCGTTCCGTGATGCTAACCGTAACGTAATATCGCCAATGACCCAAGCGCAGTGTGAACGTCTTAATGGGGAGTATAGTCTTTACTATGGGGTTTACTCCGAATTGGCGAAGCAGCTGGAGCAGGCGAAGATAAAGGTTAAGGAGACGCAGCCTATACTAACAGTCATACAACCTGCTTTTGTGCCTAATAGAGATGTTAATGCGTCAAAAATGCTAATTACACTTGTTTCAGTGTTAATTGGAGGTATAATGGGTGTCATTGCAGTTGTTATTATAGATTATAAAGAAAAAGTTATGAAAAGGTTAAACATATTTATTTGCTAATTGACTGTATTTAGATTAATTTATTGAAATTAACAATTTAATTATATTAGATAATAAAAACGTGACAAGTTTAAAACAAAAAACAATATCAGGCGTAAAATGGAGTGCAATTAATCAATTTTCCACACAAGGAATTAATTTTTTAATTACTATAGTTGTAGCTCGTATTTTATCACCTCAAGACTATGGGCTGATCGGAATGTTAGCGATTTTTATTTCAATTTCAGGCGTATTTGTAGATAGTGGATTTAGTTCTGCATTGGTTAGAAAGCAAGATAGGACAGAAATAGATTTCTCTACTGTTTTTTATTTTAATATTGCAATAGCGGGTGTATTGTATTTTGTCTTGTATTTCTGTGCACCTTATATTGCTC
>CAXYUU010000308.1:0-4542 GCA_964292015.1 uncultured Acetobacteroides sp. | reverse complement strand
TTGTTGGAGGTCTACACCTCCACGATGTCGCCCTCTTTAGGGTCTCCGATAATATGACGGATTGCTCCAGAAAAAATCCAAGGGTGAAAGCGTAAAAGCGACTCCTCTTTATTGGGCTTTAAAAAAACCTGTGCGGTTACTTCCATTATTGTTTAGCTAAGGCTTAATATCGGTGATGAGTTTCAGGTAAACTTCGAGGCTAACCCAGGCATCGGTAGCGGCGTAAAGCTGCTGAGCGGGGGTTAGCGCTGGGCATTCCCAGTTCGAGAGCTGCTGCGTTTTAGAAATTCGAATTTTTAGGACGATGGCCGACATCTTTTTGAGGCTTTTGGCCTCGATGCCGTAATCATCAACCATCTTTTGGATGTCGATGAACCCGTTTTGGGTAAATGGGGTTAGCTTTTGCAGGGCCGTGATGTCGTCGCGAATGGCTGCGCCCACCTTTTTAATATCGGTTCGCTGAAGGATGGCGGCTACCTCTTTGGGAAGGCCAATCATGTTGAGCCGAAACAAAAAGCAGTGCTTGCTGTCGGAGAGCTGAAGCAGCGCCACGCGGTTGCGTTGGCCCTTTTTAAAGTTCGGTCGAGTTTCGGTGTCGCAACCGAGCAGCTTGGTATTCGAAAGGTAAGCTACCGCATCGGCAACCTTTTCGATACTGTCCACAACGTGGATGGTACCCTCGAAAGCCCTTATGGGCAGATCGTTTAACTCTTCCTTGCTTATTGATGGTGAATACATACTTACTCGATGTTTCTGTGGCTATCTTGAAATCTGTCGAAGAAGCCTCCGTTTTGTTTTGGCACCTCGTCGTTTTCGTCTATTTCGGCGCCAAAGTATAGTGCGCGGTGTATGGCCTTAAGGGCAATAACCGACTTAAATCCCCAGTATTCTGCGAAGTTACTCTTTAGTTCGAATAAGGCATCGTTTATGCTCTCTTCGTTGCCAAAGCGGTATAGCTCGATAAAGTCTTTCAGGTCTTGGTAGATGTCCGTTAGCATTTCGCTTATCGAGAGCTGCTCGCCCCCTTCGGTATCGAATAGCTGCTCGTTGTACACCTCGTAAAAGTCGTCCTTGTCGGCTAGGATATCGGCAATGCTATTGCGGATAAATGTCCAGTCGGTTTCCGATACAAACTTCTCCACCTCCTGGTCGTTTAGCTGCTCCACCTCGGGTAGAAGGCAACCTTTAAGGTAGATCAGGGGGAGTAGCTTTTGCGCATGTGCGAGAAAGTCGTGCTGTGTAAACTCGTCGGCTCGCTCTAGAAATGCCGTGTACTCCTTGGCAAGTGTTACTACTTCTACCACGTTCTTGGAGTATATCAAAGCATTCGGTTGGTCGCTCATTGCTGTCTATTTTAATGCAAAGATAGTAAATGAGATAAATTGTACTACTATATGGGGTAGTAGGATTGGCAGTTCTGCCTATATTTGCGGTTTATTGCCGAATTTAAGCAAAGTTATTGCAGACGTTAACATAATTTGGACAAATAAAAGGGGCTTCTATGTAATGATATGAAGCTAAACGGAAATAGAAGGAAGTTATACTGGAGTTAAACGGAAAGATTTTGAAGTTAAAGAATGGAGAAGTTAAAGAATTACTGGTCCACAACACTCCATCTTCGTTGATCTTTCTGCATTGGAACAGAAGTTAAACAAAAGAATTTTGAAGTTTATGAAGCTAAAGAATCGGTTTTACCTCGAGTAGGGGCATCCTGCCACAGGCAGGTGGGTATACATCTTGTTTGTTTTATAGCCAATACCAAACGGTACGAGTCTCACATCTCACATCGCATATCTAATTTCTCACATCTCATATCTAATCGTGGATATCCTAAACTACCTTATCATAGCCTTTGTAGGCGTTCTTTGCGGATTTATCAACATTCTAGCGGGTAGCGGCTCGCTTATTTCGCTTCCCGTACTTATGGGGTTTGGACTTTCGCCCCACGTGGCCAACGCCACCAACCGCATCGGCATCCTGCTGCAGAATATGGTAGGCTCGGCGAGCTTTGCCAAGCAAAAGGTGCTTCCTGTTAGGGAGGGGCTTATCCTTTCGATCCCTGCCTGTATCGGATCCATCGCCGGAGCCTATCTGGCGGTAGATGCCCACGAGGATGTGATTCGGTACACCATTGTTGGGCTGCTCGTATTCATGTTTTTTGTGGTCATTTACAGTCCCGAAAGGTGGCTGCGCCCCAAGAGCGATGCCCCCATGATAATTCGTCCGCGCGACTACGTCATCTTTACCATCATTGGTTTCTACGGTGGATTTATTCAGGCCGGACTAGGATACTTTCTCCTGGCTGGTTTGGTGCTCAGCATCGGTAACGACCTCATTACCGCCAACGCCCTAAAGGTGTTCTTGGCCTTTGTGCTCACCATCTTTGCGCTGGCCATATTCTTCTATAACGGACAGGTAAACCTTCCGTACGGCATCAGCCTAGGCATTGGCAATATGGTTGGAGGCTGGCTGGGGGCAAAGTATTCGGTTAGGTGGGGGCCAAAGGTTATCCGCTACTTCCTTTTGGGGATGCTGCTCTTTTCCGTATCTTACATGGTGTTTTATCAGCTGTAGCGTATGGTTAGGCGATGCTTAGTTATCCTGATGATGTTCTTATGCTGCGGCAGCGCTTTTGCCCAGAGGGACTCCATCCGCATTGCCTTCTACAACTGCGAAAACTACTTCGACTCGTTTCGCGACTCTACCATAAATGATGTCGACTACTCGCCCGGTGGCGCGCGCTACTGGTCGTACTCCCGATTTCTGGCCAAGCGTAACGGCATCTTTAAGGTGTTTGCCTCCATGAGCAACCCCAATCCGCCCGAGATTATTGGACTTTGCGAGGTGGAGAACCGTTTTGTGCTCAACCAGCTCTGCTACGAAACCCCGCTCTCGAAGTTCGGGTACGGTGTGGTGCACCAAAACTCCTCCGATGCGCGCGGTATCGATGTGGCGCTCATCTACCAAAAAGATCGGCTTCGGATGCTCGGCTACCGCTACTTCAATCCCAACGTGCTCGATACCACACTGCGCACTCGTAGTATTTTGTACACCTGCTTTAGGTGGGGCGAGTTCGATACCCTTCACGTTTTTGTCAACCACTTTCCCAGCAAGCTGGGCGGCGAGCGCTCCAACAGGTCGCGGTTGCTGGTGGCCCGCTTCCTGAAGTCGAAGATCGACTCGGTGCTGTCGAAAAGCTGTTCGGCAAGCGTTATTGTGGCGGGCGACTTTAACGACACCCCCCAAAGCGAAGCCATGAAGGTGCTCGACGATAGCTTGCTGGTAAACCTCGCCACACCGCTGTTTAACCAGGGGCGCGGCTCCATCAAGTTCGATGGTACGTGGGAGCTCATCGACCAGCTTCTTGTTTCGCGCGGGTTGGTTCATGGCGATACGCCCGTAACCCTAAAGGGTGGCATGACCATCTACTCCGCCCCCTTTCTACTCGAAGAGGATGCGGAGAATGGTGGGCAGAAGCCCCTCCGTACCTACAACGGCTACCGCTACAAGGGTGGTTACTCCGACCACCTGCCGGTATTTATCGAGCTTCTTCGACCGTTGTAAATTTAGTTACCCCCTTAAGCTGTCAACCTTATTCAGGCATCAACATCGTGTGTTGTGATACTTGTGTTGTGATACGTGATACACTCGCGTCTTGTGTCGAGTAAAATATTTTCCTTCTTTTGCAGCGTTTTCCTCTGGGCGCTCGTATTGGGTAGTATACTCAACTTACAATACAGAGATATGAGGAAGATTTTTATTCTATCGGTTGCCGCATTTTTTGCGTTTAGCACCATTTCGTGTCAGAAGGAAGAGATCGTATTGCCCAGCTCGCCTATTAGCAATGTTCCAGTAGGGGCAAAGAAGGAGGTTGCTGCCGTAAGCGGATTCTTGAAATCGATCGATATGAATGCTACGCAGACAAGCCTTCCTTTCACCATTTTTTGTGCAGGAGTGAAAGGCGAAAATGTTGATTTAGGAATTACCTACAATCGTACCGAGCAGCTGAGCAAGTTTTCGGTAGTTTGGGATGGCAAGTACGAGGTAAAGAACGATTCGACCTTTGTGAATTTGATGATGATAAGGGAAAACACGGGCGTGGTTTTAAGCGAGCAAGTTTACGATTCGAGCTATGTGAACCTTAAAACTATCGGGGTGCAGCTCGACAAGCTGCTGCTACCAAAGACTGCTGTAAAGGTGCGGAATGGTTCAAATCCGTCGAGTGTGGCTTACATAAAGCTCGAAAACGGGTATGGTGCGTGGTATAAGCGCTAAATGATTTTATTTGAATAGTTGTGAGGTTAACAGATGTAAGGTCCATTATTTTTATTGATTGTTAGTAAACACAGGCAGTGTTTAGGGGTGGCTTTTGAGCTACCCCTATTTGTCGTTTATAGAACTTAAAATAGGTTGGAAGATAATCTTGTAGCAATCGTCTTGGGGTGTCAGCGGGGAGATTGCCGTTGTCAGAAGCTGCTGTACACCCAGTTTTTCGGGTACGGCATCTCCGTTGTCCGTCGGGGTTCCTCGTCCGAGGAGGGT
>CAXYUU010000307.1:0-4543 GCA_964292015.1 uncultured Acetobacteroides sp. | reverse complement strand
CTCGCATTACTCTCCATATTTCCCTATCAACAACAAAATACAATAGGAGAAAAGGCAACTGTTCCAATTATGAATTACATCCTTCTTACGCTTCTCCCTTTAATCTTTGTTCGAATATCGCCATTTAGCTCTCATTCTGCAGCAAATGGGCAGTTTATGCTATTTGATGCAGCTACATACAGATGAATTCAACCTCATCAGCTTTTTAGAAATTCACCGGTAGAAGATATTGCAATATCTAGATACTATAAGAGGGAAAAAATAAGGATAGCCTGTATTACTGGAGATAAAAGAGTGAGATGCAGAATGTATCAGAGCTATCGCGAATCATTAAACGGATTTACTAAAAATGTATTCATGTTCTTTGGCAATCAACCGTTTTTTGCCGTGCTATTTTGGGGGTGTGCCACATTAGGAGTCGTCCCTGTAGTAAGTGTAAACAATAGCTACCTTTTTCCATACGTAATTGTAATTATTCTAATTCAGGTGGGTGTTTCAAAAATTGGACGGCAAAATCCACTATATAACGTAGCATTACTACCTATTCATCTGTTTTTTTTAATTCATGTTATACTTAAAGCGCTGCTTACCAGTAATAAAAAAGGGCATTTGTGGAAAGGAAGAAATATATACACAAGGTCGCTTACAAAAAGTGATATATGCCAGTAAGTGTGCCTTTACAAAAAAATGGTAAGTAATAAGGTAAAAGTAAAGAGATTAAGCAATCATAAAACCTTGCATGATGAATAAGCGTGTTTTGATAGTTGGTACAGGACTTGGAGGACTTTCTACAGGATTACGATTAGCAGTAAAAGGGTATAGTGTGGTGTTTGTAGAAAAAGCATCACAGCCTGGAGGACGGTTAAATCAGCTTAAGCGAGACGGATTTACATTTGATGTTGGTCCTAGCTTTTTTAGCATGCCCTACGAGTTTGAGGAATTTGCCAGCGACTGTGGTATTAAAATGCCCTTCGAATTTGTTGAGTTAGATCCTCTTTACGTTGTAAACTTTAGGGGAAGCGACAAGAGATATTCGTTGCATAAAGATATTGACAAGCTCAGCGAGCAATTTATAGGAGTTGAGGATGATTTTAAAAGTAAATTCACTGCCTACCTAAATAAATGTGAAGAGCTATACAACGATACGGTTGATATAACTATCAAACAAAATTTTGATAGCATTCCGAACTACATAAAAGCGTTAGCACAAGTAAATCCGAAACATTTGCCTATACTGCTAAAGTCGTTTTGGCAACAAACAGGAACCTACTTTAAATCAAAGGAGGCTCGCCAAATTGTATCGCTTATTGCATTCTTTTTAGGGAGAACGCCATTTGATACCAATGCAGTTTATACCCTTCTTTCGCATATCGAATTTAAGCACACTGGATACTATAATGTTAGAGGGGGAATGTATACTATAGTTGAAAGTCTTGTAAATGAACTTTTGCATCGCGATGTTTCGTTTGCCTACAATACCGAGATTGTGGATTACACCTATGCCGATGATAAGCTTACCGGGCTTATAGACCAAAATGGTAAATTATGGGAAGCCGATATTTTTGTTATAAATGCAGATGCAGCGCTATTTAGGGGGAAAATATTTAAGCGCGATAAGTTCTCTGACAAGAAACTGAGCAGAATGAGCTGGACGATGGGATATTTAACGGCTTACGTTGGGATAAACATCAAGCTGCCCGAAGTGGAGCATCATAACTACTTTTTGGGAGCCAACTATGAGCAGTACGCGAAGGACGTAATGAAAAATCCAGGAACGCTGGAAAAGCCCTACTACTATGTAAATGTCGTTTCTAAACATAATAACGATTGTGCCCCTGAGGGGTGCGAAGCCCTATTCTTTGTATGCCCTGTACCCAATCTCCTTTACAAGAAAGATTGGTTGGACAAAGACGAGATTATAAATAGCATTATCCGTGATTTTTCGGAAAGGATTAAGAAGGACATTACGCCGCATATTATTTTTAAGACTGAATACACGCCCAAGGATTGGCAAGAGAAGTTTAATCTTTACATGGGTGCTGGGTTAGGACTCTCTCATAACATGCTTCAAATAGGTGCGTTTCGACCTAAAAACTACGACGAAGTATTTAAAAATACATTTTATGTTGGAGCCTCTACAATTCCTGGTGCCGGATTACCAATGGCCATAATAAGTTCAAAACTAGCTGTTGAAAGGGTTTTGAAGATACTTTAAATAGGATAGTCATCATACCACTCCGTTGTAATGTAATAGAGTGGTATGTGATTGTTGTTATTGATTGGGCAATTACTTTCCGATGCAGAATTTGCTAAATATAGCCCCCAGCACATCGTCTGTCGAAATGGCACCGGTTATCTGACCCAGGTGGTATATCGCCTCGCGGATATCCTGCGAGAGAAAGTCGCCCGAGATGCCGCTGTTTACCCCTTCGAGTGCCCGTTCCAGCGACTCCTGGGTGTTTACCAGTGCCTCGTAGTGGCGTAGGTTGGTTACAATCACGCTCGACTCCATCATCTGATCCAGCCCCGCTTTTTTAATCAGCAGCTGGTTTATCTCGTCGAGGTTCTTGCGGTGCCTAGCCGATATCGATACGATGTCGATTTGGCTACCGTATTTTGCCTTTAGCTTGGAAATTATGGGGTTCACCAGGCAGGGGCTCGCACCATCTATCTTGTTTAGCACCACCACCAGATGCTGCTCTTGGGCGATGCGCCCAAACACGTCGGCCACCGAGTGAAGGGTAACCGCCTCCTCGTCCATTGGATCAACCAGCAGCAGAATGATGGAGGCTTGGGCTATCTTTTGGTAGGTACGCTCGATGCCTAGGCTCTCGATGGTATCTAGGGTGTGACGAATACCGGCGGTGTCGATAAACCGGAAGCAGATGCCCTTAATGGTAAAGGTATCCTCGATGGTATCGCGGGTGGTACCGGCAATCTCCGAAACAATAGCCTTCTCCTCGTTGAGCATCGCGTTAAGCAGGGTCGATTTGCCCACGTTAGGGTTGCCCACAATGGCTACCGGAATACCGTTCTTTACCGCATTGCCTAAGCTGAAGGTCTTTGCCAGCGTATCCACATGGTTGATGATGTCGGAGATCAGGTCGCGCAGCTTGGTGCGATCGGCAAACTCCACATCCTCCTCGCCAAAGTCGAGCTCCAGCTCAATGAGCGCGGTGAAGGTGAGCAGCTGCTCGCGGAGGTATTCTATCTCCTTAGAGAATCCGCCGCGCATCTGGTTCATGGCAAGCAGGTGGCTGGCCTTGTTGGTCGACGAGATGAGGTCGGCAACTGCCTCGGCCTGCGACAGGTCGAACTTGCCGTTTAGGAAGGCACGCTGGGTAAATTCTCCCGGTTGGGCGAGCGTGGCACCCGCCTGTAGTAGCGCCTCTACCATACGTTGCTGGATGTACACCGAGCCGTGGCACGATATCTCCACCGTTTCCTCTCCGGTAAACGAGTGGGGCGCCTTAAAGAGGGCAACCAGCACCTCATCAATTACCCCATCTGCATTTTCCAGCTTCCCAAAGTGTATGGTGTAGGCCTTTTGATTGGCCAGCTTCTTACCCGATGGCGAATGGAACAGCTTGTCGGTAATGGTAATTGCTGCTGGGCCGCTAAGCCGGATAACCGCTATGGCACCCAACCCGGCAGGTGTTGCAATGGCAACTATGGTGGAATTGTCTCTCATCTGGTTCTGTATTGAACCACAAATATAGCAAAATTGGAGGTGGGATGGGGGAGTTGGCGATTTCGGAGAAGTTAAACGGAAATAAACGGAAGAAGGTAGACGAAGTTATTTCAGAAGTTAAACGAAGTTAGGCGAAGAATCTTGAAGTTAAAGAAGTCAGAGAAGTTACAGAATAAAAAGACGACCAAGATCTGAAGAGGCGCAGTATACCAGACTAGGGTACAGCCCTAGAACGGAAGGGTTTTAAAGTTGATGAATTACCCAAGTAGTAGTCTTGCGCCTTCAATTAGTTTCCTATTTCAGCTGTTTGAAGGGGGATATACAATTGAAAAATGGTCGTAAATCTCTCCTATTCCTAAAATCATCGTTCTGATTCAAAAAAAGGGACGTTCAGCTCAACATTTTAACGTTAGTTAGGTTGTTAAGGGAAAGCAAATCCTATGAGCGTACTTGTAAATAAGCAGTCGAAAATAGTTGTACAGGGTATAACTGGTACCGAAGGAACCTTTCATACCACCCAGATGATAGCGTACGGTACTAACGTTGTGGCTGGCGTTACACCCGGTAAGGGTGGCGAGACCTGTTTGGATCGCCCGGTATTTAACACCGTGTCCGATGCGGTAAGGGCTACCGGGGCCGATGTGTCAGTCATATTTGTACCTGCACCTTTTGCTGCCGATGCCATACTCGAGGCGGCCAATGCCGGGGTTAAGCTGGTGGTGTGCATCACCGAGGGTATTCCCATCTCGGATATGATTAAGGTAAAGGCCATCCTCGATGGCAAGCCAACACGGCTGGTGGGGCCAAACTGCCCGGGGGTTATCACTCCGGGCGAGTGTAAGGTGGGCATCA
>CAXYUU010000306.1:0-4570 GCA_964292015.1 uncultured Acetobacteroides sp. | reverse complement strand
TAGGTGAGGTACGTCGGTGGCTTAGGTGAGGTACGTCGGTGGCTTAGGTGAGGTATGTCGGTGGCTTAGGTGAGGTACGTCGGTGGCTTAAGTGAGGTACGTCGGTAGGCTAGGTGGGGTATCTTGCACGAGTAACCGGGTGGTGTTGTACTTCTCCCTTTCTTCTTAGCTTCTTATATCTTGGTACTTGATAGGAGGTACGTGTGTTGCAATTGTGGTGTCGTCTTTCCTTGCATCTTATGGCTAGATGCGTGATATTTGCACCTTAAATCTAGCGTATGGCATTCGACCGAATCTCATTTTTCGAGCAGGTGTTTCAGGTGGTGGAGCTCATTCCCGAAGGGAGGGTAACCTCGTATGGGGCTATCGCCCGCTATTTGGGTACTGGTCGCTCGTCGCGAATGGTGGGCTGGGCCATGAACGCCAGCCACACCTGCGGCCGCTGCATCCCAGCCCATCGGGTGGTAAACCGCAACGGGCTGCTCACGGGCAAGCACTGCTTTGGTAGCGAAACCGCCATGGCGCAGCTGCTTGCCAGCGAGGGCGTACAGGTTGATGGCGATCAAATCATCGACTTTAAGCGGCACTTTTGGGATCCCGCGTTAGAGCTCGATATTAGCTAGCCTTGCTGAAGTACTTTACCTTTACCACCGTGTAAACGGGCGGAATAAGCGAGATGGCTATAATGGCCATTACCACCAGCGTAAAGTTTTGCTTAATAACGGGGATGTTGCCAAAGAAGTTGCCCGCGTAGGTAAATAGGCATACCCAAAGCACGTTTCCGATTAGGCTGAAGCTGAAAAAGCGGAGGTACTTCATGCTGCCAACCCCTGCTACAAACGGTGCAAACGTGCGGATGATGGGCATAAAGCGCGCCACAATAAGCGTTATACGTCCGTACTTTTCGTAAAATGCGTGGGTCTTGTCGAGGTATTCCCGCTTGATGAGTTTATAGTTTCTGGCGTACACCTTGTCGCCAATCAAACGGCCAATCCAGTAGTTGGTATTATCGCCAAGCACGGCAGCTAGAATAAGCATGGGGGCTACCAGGTTTACGTCAAGCGGACTGCCCTCCATAGCCGCAATGGCTCCGGTGGCAAACAGTAGCGAGTCGCCAGGGAGGAAAGGGGTTACCACCAGGCCGGTTTCGCAAAATATGATGGCAAACAGGATCAGGTAGGTCCATGTTTGGTAGTTGGTGACAATTTCGAGCAGGTGCTTATCGATGTGTAGAATAAAGTCGATGAGCTGCTGAATAAGTTCGAGCATAGCGGGTTGTGTTTTAATTGTTATTGGTAGACGGGCGACATTATAATGAATACATCACCCATATGAAGCGGCGAAGTTAAACGGAAATAATCGGAAGCTAAGCTGACGTTAATCGGAATCTTTTTGAATTCAGAAAAATCAGCTGCTTATCGCAATTCTCACTCGAAGCACTATCCCCCGCAGGTGGGGTAGGGGGTGAACATCTTGATATTCTTATTTGGCAGCCATTACCAAACGGTTTGGGACTACCATCTCACGTCTACTTTCTATTCTTTTTTTGGCTGACGTACGTAGTGCGGCATCTCGAAGGGGATGACAAACGAAAACTCGACCAATCCGGCCACCTCGCCCCCCTTGTACCAGGGGGTTTGGTAGATGATCTTCTTCACATCACCCTTTTCGATGGTGTAGGCGTTGGTTTCGGCGTTGGCCATCAGCCGTTCAATGATTTGCTGCGAGTTAGGGCCGTGGCATCCCATCATATTCTGGCCAACCATGCTGCCAAATACCTCGGCTGCTTTATCGTTCATGTAAAGCACGTTGCCTTGAGTGTCGCTAACGGTAATGCTGCCGTTTATCGTTTTAAAGAAATCGAACTCCATAATCTAGTAGATGAAATTTGTTGGGTGCGAAATTAATCCTATTTATTATATTGGTAGCAAACAATCTGCATTTGCATTGGTTTTAACTTTAACTTTGGAAGTAACGAACTAGTATAACTAAACAATAACGGATATGTCATCGAATAAGCTTGATGAAGAAGCCCTGCGCTACCACGAGCAGGGAAAGCCTGGAAAGATTGAGGTAGTGCCTACCAAACCTTACAGCACGCAGCACGATTTGGCGCTTGCCTATTCGCCAGGAGTTGCCGCTCCATGTCTTGCCATTGCGGATAATCCCGAAGATGCCTACAAGTATACCGCAAAGGGAAACCTGGTTGCAGTAATCTCTAACGGAACGGCGGTATTAGGCTTGGGCAATATTGGTGCGCTTGCCGGCAAGCCGGTGATGGAGGGTAAAGGGCTGCTCTTTAAGATATTTGCCGATATTGATGTTTTTGACATAGAGGTTAACCAAACCGATGTCGACAAGTTTGTGGAGACGGTTAAGGCCATTGCCCCAACCTTTGGGGGGATTAACCTGGAAGATATTAAGGCTCCCGAGTGTTTTGAGATTGAGGAACGCCTAAAGAAGGAGCTCGACATTCCGGTAATGCACGACGACCAGCATGGTACGGCCATCATCTCGTCGGCAGCGCTGCTTAACGCTCTCGACATTGTAGGTAAGAAGCTAGGTAAGATTCGCCTGGTGGTTAACGGTGCCGGCGCTTCGGCGGTGGCCTCTACCAAGCTCTACATGGAGCTAGGCGTGAAGAAGGAAAACATTGTAATGTGCGACAGCAAGGGGGTTATCTCCACCTCGCGTCCTAACCTTACCGGTACCAAAGCCTACTTTGCCACCAGCAGGCAGCTGGTGACACTCGACGATGCGCTGGTTGATGCCGACGTATTTCTTGGTCTTTCGGCAGCCGATGTGCTTACGCCCGATATGATCCGTAAGATGGCATCGAAGCCCATCATATTTGCCCTTGCCAACCCTAATCCAGAGATTAGCTACGAGCTGGCCATGGCATCGCGTCCCGATATCATCTTTGCAACGGGTCGTTCCGACTACCCCAACCAGGTGAACAACGTGCTCGGATTCCCCTACATCTTCCGTGGTGCGCTCGACGTGCGAGCAACCACCATTAACGAAACGATGAAGGTGGCGGCCGTTAAGGCGCTTGCCGCGCTGGCCAAGGAGCCGGTGCCCGATGTAGTTTCGATTGCCTACAACAATAGTAAGATAGTTTACGGTGCAGAGTACCTTATTCCTAAGCCACTCGATCCAAGGCTTATCTCTACCATTTCGGTAGCGGTGGCTAAGGCAGCAATCGAGTCGGGCGTGGCGCGTCAAACCATTGACGACTGGGATGCCTACGTATTCGACCTTGAGCGCCGTATGGGACACGACAACCGTCTTGCCCGTACCCTTCGCAACAAGGCTAAGAGTAACCCTAAGCGCATCGTATTTGCCGAAGGGGGGAACATCAACATTTTACGTGCCGCACAGAATGTGCTTAGCGAAAAGATAGGTATTCCAATTCTACTTGGTGGTAAGGAAAAGATTAGGCAGCTGATTAAGGAGAATAATCTGGATTTGCCAGGAGTCGAAATCATCGAGTTCTTTGGCGAGGAGGAGCGTTGCCGTCGCGATAAGTATGCTAACATGTACCACCGTAAGCTGGAGCGTAGCGGAATTATCCACTCCGAGGCCATCGAGCGCATGTACACCCGCGACTACTTTGGTACCATGATGGTTGAAGCTGGCGATGCCGATGCCTTTGTTTCGGGATATGCTAAGCGATACCACTACACCATTGCCCCTGCGCTAGAGTTTTACGGAATGATGGATAAGGGCAGCCGTTTGGCCGGAATGTACATTGTGATGACCAAGCGTGGACCAATCTTCTTTGCCGATTCGAGCACCATTAACATGAATCCAACCCCTCAGGATTTGGTAAATACCACCCTGCTGGTAGCCGACGAGGTACGTTCGTATGGTATTGAGCCACGTATTGCCATGCTATCGAATTCGAACTTTGGTTCGGTAAACGATGGCAATCCGGCAGTGGTGCACGATTCCGTTCGTTTGCTACACGAGCATTACCCAGAGGTAATGGTGGATGGAGAGATGCAGGTTCGCTTTGCTCTTAATCCTAAAAAACGAATGGTACAGTATCCCTTCTCTAAGCTAGGCGATTTGGAGGTAAACGTACTGGTGTTCCCGAACTTCTCGTCGAGCAACATCGGCTACAAGCTGATGCAGGAGCTTGCCGATTTCGAGGTAATAGGACCGATCCTTCTTGGATTGCCCAAACCGATTCATGTGGTGCCACTCGATAGCAGCGTTCGCGACATCGTAAATATGGCCACTATTGCTGCCGTTGATGCCCAGCGTAGCGATCGGGATAGCGGACTTACCGAACAACCTGCGATTTAACTAACTATACAACATGTAATTAACCCTCGATGTGCTAGCTGCTCATCGAGGGTTTTTATTTTGGTAGAAGCTCCAACAGCTACCTTCAATCACATTAGTCGTTAGATGGGAGCCCGTAGCTAATTCTACAGGGTTGGTTCTGCTTTATTTACAGCTTCATCATTTTGTTACCTTCGGCTACCTCCATTTATCTTCTGAAATACCTTCTTTCGCTACCTACCGTACAATCCCCGGTATTGATATCCCCGTAATGTTGCGG